>CALGGP010000229.1 GCA_937915885.1 uncultured Selenomonadales bacterium
CAGCGGGACAAGGGGATGTCCCCCTGTCCCGCTCCTCACTCTTCTGAAACGGAGGAATCGCCATGTTGTCATCTGTCCAGAGCTGCGGTTTGGCCGGCATCAACGGCTTCGCTGTGTCCGTGGAGGTCAACCTGTCCAACGGCATGGTGATGTTCGATGTGGTGGGTCTGCCGGACGCGGCGGTGAAGGAGTCCCGGGAGCGGGTGCACACCGCCGTGAAGAACAGCGGCTTCTACTTCCCCTCCGGGCGTCTGGTCGTGAACCTGGCCCCGGCGGACGTGAAGAAGGAGGGCCCCGCCTTCGACCTGCCCATCGCGGTGAGCATCCTGATGGCCTCCGGACAGATGCAGAACATGGATCTGAGCCAGGTGCTGATGCTGGGAGAGCTCTCCCTGGACGGCAGCCTGCAGCCGGTGCGGGGAGCGCTGCCCATGGTGATCAGCGCTCATGAACAGGGCGTAGAGGAGGTCATCCTGCCCCAGGGCAATGCGGAGGAGGTCGCCTGTATCCAGGGGATCCGGGTCTATCCCGCAGCCAGCCTGCGGGAGGTCGTGCAGCATCTGAACGGCGGAGAACGAATTCCGGCCCAGCGGCAGCGCAGCTATGAGGAAATCCTGCGGCAGACAGTGGTCGCCTTTGACCTGGCCCAGGTCAAGGGACAGAAAGGTGTTCGCCGCGCGCTGGAGGTGGCTGCGGCCGGCGGGCACAACATGCTGATGGTGGGGGTGCCTGGCAGCGGCAAAACCATGCTGGCCCGCTGCCTGCCGGGGATCCTGCCGCCGCTGACCTTCAGTGAAGCGCTGGAAACCACCCGGATCCATTCGATTGCCGGGAAGCTGTCCGCGGGGAGCGGCCTGGTGGTGACACGGCCCTTCTGCGCTCCGCATCACAGCGCCTCCGTGGCTTCCCTCATCGGCGGCGGTGCCAACGCCCGCCCGGGGGAGGTTTCCCTGGCTCACAACGGCGTTCTCTTCCTCGATGAGCTGCCCGAATTCTCCCGGCAGGCTCTGGAGGCCCTGCGACAGCCCCTGGAGGACGGCGTGGTTTCCGTCACCCGGGTGGCCAACCAGGCCCAGTATCAGTCCAGCTTCATGCTGGTGGCCAGCATGAATCCCTGTCCCTGCGGCAATTTCGGCAGCAGAACGAAGGCCTGCCGCTGCACCCAGAAGGACATCCGGCGGTATCTGGACCGGGTCTCAGGCCCGCTGCTGGACCGGATCGACATCCAGGTGGAGGTGGACGCCGTGCCTGTGGACGAGATCACCCAGAGCGCCCCGGCGGAATCCTCCGCGGTGGTAGGGGAGCGGGTGCGGAACGCCCGCGCCATTCAGAACCAGCGATACAGCCGGGATGGCATTCACTGCAACGCCCAGCTGGATTCCCGCCTGTCCAGAAAATACTGCGAGCTTCCCGCTGACGCGGCCCAGATGCTGAACCTGGCCGTCGAGCGCATGGGCCGCGACACCTCGGTCGTCGCCCGCAACGCGGCGCAAGAGGGCGTGCAGATCCGCGCCATCATCAGTTCCGACATGCACGTCGACAGCAAGGCCGCCAACGTGCGCTTCTTCATCCGGCCTGGCAAGACGCGCCTGTTTGACAAGCAGACCGGAGAGCGCGTCCACTTTGACGGCGACGCCCTAAGCGAGGCGGAGAAGCAATGAACACACGAAGCATGAAGGGCTGGCTCTACCTGATTCCCGCCATCGCCTTTTTGGGCGTCTTCGTGGTATACCCGCTCTTTGACGTCATCATCTACTCGTTCGAGGAGAGCTACAACTCCGCGTCGCAGACCTTCACCGGCGTGGGCATCTACAACTTCCAATACGTCCTGCGAGACCCGTACTTCATCCAAGCACTCAAGAACACCTTCATACTGGTCATCGTCACGGTGCCGCTCTCCACGGGCCTTGCCCTGCTCATCTCGGTGGGCCTCAGCTCCATCAAGAAGCTGCAGGAGCTCTATCAGACCATCTTCTTCCTGCCCTATGTCACCAACACGCTGGCCGTGGGCCTGGTCTTCATGATCTTGTTCCAGAAGACGCCCTACTCGGACGGCTTCGTCAACCAGATCATCATGTTCTTCGGCGGCAACGCCGTGGACTTCATCGACGGTCCCTACTGGGCCAAGATGACGGTCATGTGCATCTACACCATCTGGGTCGTCCTCCCGTTCAAGATCCTCATCCTCACGAGCGCCCTGGCCTCGGTGAACCCCGACTACTACAAGGCCGCGCGCGTGGACGGCACGAGCAGCTGGCGCATCTTCTACCGCATCACGCTGCCCATGATCAGCCCCATGATCTTCTACCTGGTCATCACCGGCTTCATCGGCGCCTTCAAGGCCTACAGCGACGCCGTGGCCCTGTTCGGCACCAACCTGAACGCCGCGGAGATGAACACCATCGTGGGCTACGTCTACGACAAGCTCTACGGCGACGGCGGCGGCTATCCCTCCTACGCCTCGGCGGCGGCGCTGATACTTACGTTTATCAGGGCGGCGAGGATATTGTTCAGGATTACGCCGCAGTTGACAGGATTCAGATTAACACCGCCGATATTGCTGTTGACGCCGTTTCGACCGTTGGCACCAACGTCATCTACACTTTCGCTGACGATATTGGAACGCTGACGATTAAGAGCGGCAAAGGCAAGACAATCAGATTTATCGACGAGGACGGCGAAGCCATTTCCGTCAGCAACGGCAACGCGCCGGTTTCCGGTACGAGCGCTTTGATGGTGGACGATAACTTCATTGGCGGCAACACGCTCGACGATATTTCCGAAGTTACGCCGACAAATTACAGCGTCGGGAAAATCCGCGCGAATGATTTTGAAAATCTGGCGGCGGCGGATAATTCCAGCGTTCTGGCTTACAGCGGCAAATAAAATTCCCGCGCGATAAATTTTTTGGGCGCTCTCGAGAATTTTGAGGGCGCCTTTTTTATTTGCAGTTATAATTCGCGGCGCAACAAATACAGGAAAAACGGCGCGCCCAGCATCGCCATTAAAATTCCTACCGGCAGTTCCGTCGGAGCAAAAATCGTCCGCGCGACCGTATCGCTGAACGTCACGACCGCCGCGCCCAAAAATCCCGTCGCGGGCAACAGCCATCGATGATCGGAGCCGATGATCAGGCGCGCGGAGTGCGGGACGATTAATCCGACGAAGCCGAGCAATCCGACGACGCAAACCGCCGACGCCGCGAGTAATGCCGCGACCGCCGTCATGAGAGTGCGGACGAGATCGACGCGTTGACCGAGCCCTTTTGCGACTTCATCACCGAGTTGCAGGACGTTTAAATGTTTCGTGCCGAGCAGCGCGAGAATCGTTCCGACGATCGAATAGGGCAGAATGATTTCGACGTGCGACCACGACCGCGCGGATAATCCGCCGACCATCCACAAAAGAGCGCCGTGCACTCGATCGCTGTAGAAGATCAGCATGGCGGAGATGAATGCGCCGAGGAAAGCGCTGACGGCGACGCCCGCGAGTATCACTCTGATCGGACGAATGCCATGCTTCCACGCGAGGACGTAAATCAAAAGTGCGGCGAGCATGGCTCCGACGAAGGCGGCGGGCGGGACGAGATTTACGGCGTCATTTTTTACGAGCATCATGAAAATCCCGAACAGCCCCGCGCCCGAGGAGATGCCGATGATGTGAGGATCGGCGAGCGGATTTTTCATAACGGCTTGGAGGATCGCGCCCGAGATCGCCAGATTGATCCCGACGAGCATGGCAACGATCGTGCGCGGCAATCTGATGTTGTCGATGATCTGATGTTCGGTCGGAGTTAAAGCCGCGCCGTCGAAAATTTTCATGGCGGGGATGTCGACGGAGCCGAAAGATAAACTTACGATGAAAGCGAGCGTCGCCACTGTCGACAGCGCGATCAACACGAAAAATTTTTTTGCAATCATTTCCTTTGAGATTCGAGTTGTCGGAGGCGAGCTATAAGCTCGAGATTTTGTCGATAGAAGACGTGATATCGATGAAACAGCCACGCCACCATTTGAGAGCGGTCGCCGAAAATTTTATCTGCCGCTTCGCCGACGGTTTTGATGACCGCCGCGTCGATCGCTCGACCGTCGAGATAATATCCGATCAGCGCCGCCTCGTCCAACGCGCACAGATGCCTTTCGATCACTCGATACTTGTAAACGGGATTGTCATTGAAAAAATCGAAGTCCGACATGATCTCCTCAAGGTCGGAGACGAAGCCCGCCATAGTTTTTACGCTTTGACTGAGCCGTTCGAGTGTCGGCGGCTTCCTCGACTGCGATTGAATTCCGTTCCTGTAGATGTTGAAGAACTTCGGCACCTTGACAAACTTTTCGGCGCAAAGCACGCATTTCAACACAAAGCCTCTGTCTTCGACGGTTCGCGGATAAAAAATATTGTTGTCGAGCAAAAATTTTCTTCGATATAATTTATTCCAGCAGACGCAAAATCCGAACTCGCCCCGCAAATATGCTTCGACTCTTTCATGAAAATTATCTGGGGGGGCGATCGCATCTTGCGACGGAGTACATTCGCTCACCGCTCGAAACTGCTCGGAAAAATTTTGGGAGATGTTTTCGCCGTTGGAGAGCAGATAACCGATCGATGACACCACATCCGATTGATGATGCTCGGCAGTCGCGTACAACGTCTCGAGCATCGTCGGCAAATAAACATCGTCGGCATCGAGAAGCGCAACGTATTTGCCGGTTGCAGATCGAATGCCGGTGTTGCGCGTCAAAGCCGAGCCCATATTTTTTCGATTGTCGATCAACCTGACGCGCGGATTATCTCCGTAGCACGCCCGCACCAGCTCATAACTGCCGTCGGTCGAGCCGTCGTTGATGATCAGCACCTCAATATCTTTGAACGTCTGATTGAGCGCGCTGTCAACCGCCTGCTCTATATATTTTGCCGCGTTGTACATCGGAATGATCACGGTGATCGTCGGCACCTCGATTGTCATGATTCAGCCCTCCGATTGATTACGCCGCCTCTTTATGTTCTGCCGACGTGGCGTCGTTGAGCAGTTTGATGCGTCCGAGCCCGATGTTGGGCATGCCGACCTTGTTAAGATATTCCGCAACAATATCTTCGACGAGATCATATTGCCCGAGGAGTTTCAGATCGGCGAGCATGTCAAAGCCGTCGCCGCCGGTGAACGCAAAATCCGTCGTCGCGATCGTGTAGGTCGCCGTGTTTTCGAGCCGATTGTTGCCGACAAAAATTTCGCCGACGCGTTCTCCGCGCGGAGCGGTCGGATCGAACTCGAACGTCATGCCGCTGACATTCATAAAGCCGCCGAACTCCGTCGGATATGCAAAAACGCTGTGCTCGAGCATGGCGCGGATTGCCTCTCCTCTGATCTCTCGCACTTGGACGTAATTGCTGAACGGGAAAATCGAAAGCAATTCGCCGCGCGTGATCGAGCCGCTCGGCAGATCGGTGCGGATATCGCCGCCGTTGATGATCGCGATATCGGCGTGGGTCTTCCAACGGAAGGAATCGGCGACGAGATTTCCGAACTCCGACTCGCCGCAACGCACGACCGACCGATCGCCTGTCAAACGACGCTCGGCAGTGGCAACGACCTCACCAAAAATTTTTTGATTGCGCGCCTCGATATCGGCAAGTTTCGTTTCGACGACGGGATCGGGCTTGCCGGCGATCGCTTTTACTTCACTGTCGTCGAGCAACCGCGCGGATTTGGAAGTAATTCTGTGATGATCGATGTCGACCGCGACGCAACCGAGATAATGTCCGTGGCAGCCGGTTTGCGCAATGAGCGTTTTGCCGACGGTGAGACCCTCGGGCAATTCGGTGTGACTGTGACCGTCAATAATTATGTCGATGCCGTCAGTCTCGCGCGCGATGCGCTCACTCGTAAATTCGGAGCTGTCGTCGAGCCCCATGTGCATGACGCAAACAATCACATCGACCTTCGGGCGGAGTTTCGTGATCATCATCTTCGCTTGGACGATCGGATCGAGAAAATCAATCGTCGCAACGTTGGTCAACGCCGTCTTATACGCGCACTCGGGCGTCGTCAAACCAATCACGCCGACCTTGGTGCCGTCGCTCATCTTGAAAATTTTATAGGGTTTGAAGACGAGCTTTTGACTGTTACGACGGACGACGTTGGCGGCGAGCTCAACGCCTTTAAAATTTTTGGCGAGCGTCTCGAGGCGTTTGGAGCCGTAATTGAAATCGTGATTGCCGGGGACGGAGACCTCGACGCCCGCCGCGTTCATCAGCTCGACCATATTCATGCCGGTGCTGATATTGATGCGGGGCGTGCCGTGAAAGGTGTCGCCGGCGTCGAACCAAAAGGTGTCTGGATTTTGAGCTTTGGTATTATTGACGGCGGCGGCGAACCACGCCAGCCCGATGGTCGTGCCGTTGTCGTCGGCGGGAGCGACGCGCGCGTGCTGATCGTTGGTGTGGAAGATGATCAGTTCCGACGCGTCGGCGCTCGGCAACAACACGAGCATCAAACACAAAATGAGTGCGGCGAAAATTTTTTGCCGTATGAACTTGAACATAAAAATCACCTCGGCGGCTTTATTCGACCGCCGCGCGGCAATTCCTTTTGACAGAGTCAATCGGTGAGTATATAATAATTTTATGTTTGAAGGGAGGAGTGATTGTTTGTCATCGAATCAGACGAAGAATAAATTCGACGAGCGCTATGATATCCGTCTGGCGCGCCTCGACGAGATCGACGAGCTTATGACGTTCATCGACACTTGGTGGCGCAAGGGGCATATCATGGCGCGCGACCGAGCGATGTTCGAGTACGAGTACGTGGTCGACGGCAGAGTGAACATGATGATTGCCAAAGAAAGAGCTACGAATAAAATCGTCGGCTTCAACGGCTTTTTGATGGCGTCGAAGAACAAAGACAAGCTCGACTTATGGGGCAGCATGCGGAAAGTCGTCCCGGGCTCGATGGGATTGCTCGGCTTGGAGATCGTCAAGCGCAAGGAGCGACTTTTGAACGCGCGCTCGTATTTGAGCATGGGCATCAATGAAGATACGACCGTTCCGATCAACAAATACATGCGGCACTATGACGACGTCGGCAAGCTGACGCATTTTTATTGTCTGTCCGATCGTTCGGATTATCGGATCGCGAAGGTTGCTCACTATGAGTCTTTCGAGGGAGAACGCGACTATCGAGTGCAGCTCACTCCGATCAAAAATCTTGACGACCTTCGGCGCGTCTACGATTTTTCCTGCAGCGAGGACGCGATCCCGTATAAGGACGAGTGGTACATCAACCGGCGATTTTTGGAGCATCCGATTTTCGAGTATCAAGTTTTCGGATTGTCGGAGGACGACGGCAAAGCTCAAGCGCTGTTGGTTTGTCGCGAGCAACCTTACGGCGGCGCGACGGCATTGCGCATCGTTGATTACATCGGCAAGCCTCACCTGTTCGGAGGGCTGTCGGGCTTTTTGAGCGACGCTCTGAAAAAATATGAGTACGTTGATCTCTACTGCCGTAACTTCGACGAAGCGTCCGTTCGACGAGCGGGGCTGATCGAGTTGTCGGACGACGACATCAACATAATCCCGAATTATTTTCAACCGTACGTGGCAAAGAACGTCGATATTTGGTGCGCCACCCCCAAGGGTAAAGCGGTGTTCTTCAAAGCGGACGGCGATCAGGATCGTCCCAACTGAAATATCGATTTAGGAGAGTGGTAATGCAATGGACAACCTTAATGACAGCGTCCGCGCGGTGCTGATTCAAATTCGCAAGGAGATCGAGCCGCATCTCGACGAGACCGATCTCGTGACGAACGGACTCATCGATTCGCTTGACATCATGAATTTGATCATGAAGCTCGAGGAAACGTTTGACATCGAGATCGATCCCGAAGACGTCGTAGCCGAAAACTTTGACTCCGTCGCGGCGATCATTGCGCTCATCAACAAATGTCGAGGTCAATCCGATGTCTGAGCGAAACGAACTCGCGCTCCACCACATTGGATTTGCCGTCCGCTCAATCGAAGAAACGCGTCCCGCTTTTGAAGCGTTGGGCGCCGAATTTTTTCATGCCTCCTCCGATCTCGAGCGCAATTTAAATTTTAGTTTCGCGCGTCTGAACGGGGGGGGGGGGCTCTGCAGTAGTTGAATTGGTTTCACCGCGAGACCCGGAGTTGCCATGCGCGGTTACTCGAATGGTTGAGAAGCAGGCGTGCGCGCCCTACCACATCTGTTTGAAGACAAACGACTTGGACGCGGAGCTGAAACGATTAAAGCCGTTGGGCTTCAAACGGATCAGCACTCCGCGCACGACACATATCCATGGTCGCGCGACGCGAGCCTGTTTCCTGTTCAGCGCGACGATGGGTTTGGTCGAACTGATTATGGAGTGTGCAACGGATGAGCAATCCCAATGAAACGATTTTATCTCGACTGAAGTTTTTCGCCGACGAGACGCCCGACAAAATTTGTTTGATCGACGGCGCGCGCGGCGAGCAATGTACCTATAAAGATTTTTGGGCTCGAGTGCTGAGATTTGCGGCGATGGTCGAGCCAAATAAATTTTATCTGTTGAAGACGCGACAGACGATCGATCATTTGATCGCCTTCTACGGAGTGCAGGCGGCGGGCTCGACAGCGATCCCCGTCGAGGCAACGACGTCGGACGAGCGGCTCAACGAGCTTGCCGATCGATTCCGCGCGGAGCTTCTGTCGAGCGATCCAATTACGAGCGCGGAGCCGATTGATTTTGTCGAGCCCGATCCCGAGCGAATTGCCTGCGTGATCTTGACGACGGGAACGACAGGCGTCAGCAAGGGCGTGATGTCGAGCTTTCGCTGTCGATTTTGCGGCGCGGACAATGTTCGATACTCTTATTCGATCACGCCCGATGACGTTGCATTGATCCCGCAGATGTTGTCGCACAGCGGCGGGCTCCGTCGTGTTGAGGCGATGCTCGTCAGCGGCGCAACAGCTGTGATCATGGGCGCCGTGATGCTGTTCGGAAATATTTTCGGCGCCGTCAAAAAATATCATTGCAATATCCTGCAGTTCGTCCCGACGCAAGTCGCTCAAATCCTCCGTCGGGCACGAAAACTTTTGGTCGAAGTCGCTCCGCAATTGCGCATCGTCAGCGTCGGCAGCGCCGTCATTCCCGAGCACGACAAAGAACAACTTCGAGAACTTCTGCCGACCGTTCGCTTATTCAACGACTTCGGCTCGACGGAGGCGTGCGGCTCGGCGTATTTCGAGTGGAGCGCTTTTGAGCCCAAGCCCGATTGCGTCGGCGTTGAGAGTATTCACTCGCGCATAGTTTTTCTCGACGACGACGGCGCGGTACTCGAGCACACCGATCGCGATCACCCGGGCATTCTTGTGACCGAGGGCGGGACTTTGATGACGGGATATTTCGACGCGCCGGATTTGACGGCGGAGGTTCTTCGCGACGGTCGAGTGTTGTCGGCGGATTTGGGCTGGCGCGGTGCGGACGGCATGATTTACATTCTCGGACGGCGCGACGACATGATTGTCAGCGGTGCCAACAAAATTTCGCCCGTCGAGCTCGAAAATATCATATCGCGGATTGCGGGCGTCAAAGAATGCGCCTGCGTCGGAGTGTCGGACAAAATTATGGGGCAAGTGCCGGTGATTTTTGTGGTGTGGGATCGAGAGCCGCTGCCGCTCGAGTGCTTGACGGCGGAGCTTGAGAAACGCGTCGACCGATTCAAAATCCCGCGCCCCGAAAATATTCATGTCATTGACGCCCTGCCTCGGACGCCCGGCACGGGTAAAGTTATCAAACGCGAACTTACAGAGAGGCTGATCAAAAATGAAAACGTATGAAATTTTTTGGACGGGAGGCTTTGATTCAACGCTTCGGGTCGTTCAATTGTCGCGTTACCCTATCAAAATTCAACCGGTGTTTTGCAAAGGAGTTGCCGCCGACATCCGCAAAAGCGAGTTCTACGAGCTGCGAGCCATCAAACAGATATCAGCTTTGTTGCGCACCAAACCCGGCGTCAAGGCTGAACTTTTGCCGCTGAAGATTGTTTATCGTTCGTCGGCCCCCCCCCCATTTGGATCAAGACTTCGTGTATGAACCTCTTCCGAAGGATCATGGGGTCGCCGTCGCCTTCCGCAAAATTTATATCTCAATGATGGCTCCGAGGCGCAACCAACTTGCGACCGGACGCGGGGTGCTCAACGCCGTGAATGTTGATCTTTATATCGATGCGCAGTACCAATGGCTTGCCGCTTATGCCAACAGTCGTGAGGCGCCCGTCGAGATCGGAATCACGGCGAGGTACGTAAATAAATTTCTGGCGGCAATCGGCGGCGACGATGCAATCGATGAGATTGACAACGGTCTTTTCAAGCAATACGTTTTGAGTAAGGAAAGATGTAAATCTGCCGACGGCTATAAAATTTTCGGGGGCTTTGCGTTTTCGTTTTACGATGCGCCGCTCAAGCCCGAGTTGGTGAAAGAATATAGGCGTCTCGATTGCGAGGACATAATGAATTTGACGTGGTTCTGTTACGATCCCATTGACGGTGAACCATGCGGGCAGTGTTGGACTTGCGTGCATACTTATCGTGACGGCATCACAAATCGTTTCAGCCCCGCCGCACTCGAACGCTATCATAAACGCGAAAAGGAGTTGAGCTCAACTCCGAACAATGAGGAGGATACTTAGACGATGAAAATATATAACGTCCTTTGGTCTGGCGGTGTCGACAGCACGTTTGTCGTGACACAGCTGTCGCAATACCCCGTGGTGATCCGACCGTTTTACATCAAGGGACAAACCTTTCGACTGTCGGAACCGCAGGAGTTGTCGGCGATCAAAGCGATCCGTGAGTTGCTGATTGCGGACGAGCGGACGAAGGCGGAGATCATGGAGCCGGAGATAATCGAGGCGAGCGATCCGCGCATAAAGGATCGCGAAGTCGTCAAGGCTTGGCGTCGAATTTACATGCGATTGTTGGAGCGATATAAAGCCGAGCACAATGGAAAATTGCCGGCGGCGGGCAGCCAACAAATTTATGCGGATGGCGCCTATATTTCCCCGCAGTATGCATCGTTCGCCTCCTTAACCAAAAACTTGAACTCGGATTTTGAGATCGGAATTATTTATGCCGATCATGTTTCGTCGGCTTTTAATTCTTCGGATTCGATTTTGATCGAGTACGATGAACTGACTGAAAGGAAAGTTCTTCGGCTACGCGATGATATCTCGGACAAAGACTCTTACACTTTGTTTAAAGATATGCGGCTCCCGATTGCGGGACAAGGCATGGATAAACGCGATGTTTGGAAGTGGTACTCCGATCACGGCTATCTGATGGTGCGCTCGAAAACAAATTTCTGTCAAGCTCCCATTTCCACGGGGGGGGGGGCCGTCGAGCCTTGCGGAGTCTGCACACCGTGTATCTGCGTGATTCGAGAAGGTGTGCTTGAGCCCTTCACCGAAGCCGGTCTCGCTCGCTATCGCGACTACGAAGAAAATCATGAGAGGGAGCCTGAGCGTTTCAGACTTAAAGGTTTTTGAACGAAGGAATTGCTGAGCATGAATTTTGATCAATCGGACATCACAATCTCACACAATCGTCGGGTGAAGTATTTTCCGCGCGGCGAATTGTTGTGCCTCGAGCGGAGCGAACTTACGATGAATAAGGTTGCCGACTCCGGCACTTACCTTAAATATTTTCCCGAGGCTGTCTACATCGAAGACGCCGACGGAAGTCTCTACGGCATATTGACTAACGGCGACGTGTTGAAATCGCTGAACTTCGGCGAGCCGTTGATCAATCGGAAATTTTTTCGATTGGACGACGCATCGAAAATCCGCGCGGATTTTTTTCAAGAGTTCTTTGACCTGCATCGATCGGTCAGATGCATCCCGTTCGTCGAAAATGATCGGCTCGTCGGTGAGTGGCGGCTCCTCATCGGCGAGGAAGATTTTGAATCGAAAATGTGTTGGGAGCCGATCCAATCAATTGCCGATAAACGTTTAAGCGAGTTGGAGGGCAACGCCGTCGTTTGCGATCAAAAATCTTTTCGGGCGCGTCTGATCGAAAGTATTCGCGACGGACAGGATGACGGCAATAAAATTATTCCGTTGTACGATGTCTATATGGAGTGCCTCATTCGTTTTTTGACGGGCAAATTTCGAGAGCATCACATTCCCTTCTTTTATGTCGAGGCGCCGTCGACAAAAAAAAATTCTGCACTCCGCCGATTGGATACAAGATGTTCTCCGTCGAAATCTCCGCACTGAGGATATTGCCCGCGACGAGTCTCAATTGCTCGATCTCTACGATGACGACGCCGATCGGGCGTTTATGCGCGAGACGGAGTATGTCAATTTTGTTTATGTGGATCGGGGATATTATTTTAATCTGGCGGATTACGACGGCAAGGGCTTGCATGTGGTCGACGGCAGGCGATTGACGACGGACGTTCCGAAAAATCCCGCGCGGAGGATTCATATCTTCGGGCAATGCACGGCGCGCGGCTCGCATGTGATCGACAGTCACACCATCGAAAGCTGCCTCCAACGAAAACTCAATGCCGCCTGCCCCGGCACATGGGAGGTTGTCAATTACGGTGTGGCGGGCAGAACCGGCGGCGATATGAACGATCTGAATTACATTCTGTGCTCGGATTTCCGCGCGGGCGACGTAGTCATTTGTCTTGCCGCCTATCGCGATTCGACCGTGGAGCTTTTGAAAACATTCGGCGCGATTTGTCTTGAAACTTCGAGTGTGCTTGCCGCGCCGACGAACGTTGCGAAGTTGGGGCGTTGGTTTTTGGATATTCCGCTCCACATCAATCATCGGGCGTGCGAATTGATTGCGGATCATTTGTTTGCGTCGCTCGACGATCGGCTCGAGCTGTCGTCTCATTCGATCGATGATGCAGCCCGCGAGCGGGTTTCATTTTATGACGAGTTCATGCCCGCCGTCGTCAACAGTCGAGCGTTTAAAAATTATATCGAGCGACTCAAAAATATTTTGGGTGATCAGATTATCAATAGGGGGGGGGGTGGATCATGCGGCGCGATCGTAATGAATTGCAATCCATTCACGCTCGGGCATCGATATTTGATCGAAGAGGCGGCGAAAACCGTCGAGACTTTGATCGTGTTCGTCGTGAGAGAGGATCGCTCGAAATTCCATTTCGCGGATCGGATCAGGTTGGTGCGCGAGGGCGTCAAAGATTTGACGAACGTCATCGTGGAATCGAGCGGGCAATTCATGATCTCGACGGAAACCTTCCCCGAGTATTTTTTCAAGAGTCAACTGCAGGAAGTAGCGATCGATTCATCTTATGATGTGAGGCTGTTCGGAAAATACATTGCACCGGCGCTTGGGATCACGATTCGATTCGTCGGCGAGGAACCGTTTGATGCTGTCACTTCGTCATACAATCGGACAATGCATGAAATTTTGCCGGAGTGCGGAGTCAAGGTCGTCGAAATTCCGCGCAAGAAGGTGAACGGCGAAGTGATCAGCGCATCGAAGGTACGGGCGCTGTTGAAGGAAGGAAAAATGGAGGAATTACGGGCTTTCGTTCCGTCGCCGACATATGAGTATCTGCGTCAAAATTGGCGAAACTAGTCGGTGTCGAAACCAATCTTAGTGACGGCGTTGGTCGACAAGACTTTGTCGGTGAGGGGGGCGGATTGAGCGATCATTGCAGGAGAAATTTCATCGGAAGGCAATTCCCCTCCGATCAGCAACGGGCGTATGTCAACGGTGCCGGGCTCGGGCGAAGTGACGGCGACATCGCGAACTAACGATAGGCGCCATAAGAACCAGCGACACTGAGCGACTCGGGGGTTTCATAAATGCGCTCGCGAAGGGCATCATCACTTTCGATGTCGGCGCCTCCGTCGGACGTGGTGATGTTGACTGCCGATTGCAGGAACGGTTGAGGATCGACTATCTGATCGATCTCTCCGACATCGTACCAATTCCCCGATGGTCCCCGCGCCGTGCACGTCGCCCGAGCCGGCATCGACAGCGTATTCTTCGGTATCGTCAAATCCTCGTCGAGCGCGAAATATACTCCGTCGCCCGCCGTAAATCTCACTCCGCGCGGAATTACCGTCGCCTTGCTCCTCAACGCCGACAGCGTCAATTCCATCGTCACCGTCGCCGCCGTCGCCTCCAGCCGCGTCACTCCCACCAGCGCTCCCAGATGATCAAGGTAATCGCCCGTCGAGTACGCCAGCAAATTCATCTTCGCGCATTGATCGATCAATAAGCGCTGCTGTTGGATCACTGCCTCCACCCCGCGCAAAAATAATCGCAACGGATCGGCGCGCGCCAGCTTCCGCCCGAGCAGTTCTTCTACCGTTGATGTCACCTGCAGGTCGAGTTCGTCGATGTCGGCGTCCGCGAATGTCAACGATGGTAATTGTGTCAGTTTCATAATCCTAGCCTCCTTCGGCGATCGCTATTCGGATAATCGGCTCGAGCACTCCGTCCGACGTCCGTTCCGTCGTCAGCGATACCAACCGCGCTCGCGGCTCGAACGTCGGTATATCCTTCGCCAATTGCGCGCTCAACAGCGCCGACGCCGCTCCCATTGGTTTGTCCACCGCCGACATTTCTATCCCGAACCCCCTGTCGATCGGCACCGTTCCCTTCCGAACGCCGACGATCATGCGCACGTTCTGCATCACTTCTTCGACGGTCGTTTGCGGCATCAATTCTATCGGCCCCTCCGTCAATCGTACTATCATTCTAACGCCTCCTTCAATGTCACGTCCGCCGTCACCAACACCGGCAAGCCCCATCCGTCCGTGTGCTCTATCTTAAATTCCAGCCCGCTCACTACCCATTTGTTTTTTCCATGCGCCCAGCCTCCGAGTATCAAATAATTGGCGTCGCCGTTCCTCAACATCTCGAGCAGTTTGACGAGCTCCTCTTGCACGTCCACCCCCAGATCGGCGCTCAATTGCATTGCAAATGTGATCTCGTCCGGCTCCGTCCCGAGGAACTCGATCACCGATTTGCCTCCGACTATGTCATGCGTTGCGTATCGAGCGCGCGCCTGTCGTTTGAAGTCGCGGAGCGTCTCTACTTTCCTCGATGAGACTTCGAACACCACATCACCCAGCACTCCTATTATGTTGTCGTTGATATCCAGCCAGCCTAATTTTTCCTCGAGCAGTTTCAACGCCGTCTCCACGTACGGATTCGATTTGTGCGGCACCTTGTCTTTCAATTTATATACTTCGCGTAAAAAATCCATATCAGCCTCCCACTATCACGTCCTCCGAGCCTTCTACTATCTCGCCCTTCTCACAACATTTTATGCATCTGGTTTTCACCCCCACATACGACAACTCACGCCCGTTCACCGTCACCGTCGAGCTCCCTCCGCGCACATAAAACATTCCTCGGTGCGGGCAATTGCACAGCCCTATATCGCCCCGGCTGATTGCTCCTCGTCCATTGATAACCACATTTGCACTTCCCGATCGACAGACGCCTTCCCGTTCGTGTGAACAGCATTTATGTCCGTCGTCGCATCGCCCCCGCTCATGATCTCCAACTCTGATTGCTCCAGGCATGATCGTGCCTCCTTTATTCGTCGTTCGCATATCGCCACGAACGGCGCGTGATTTTCAAAGCCCACGAAGTGTCGGTTGGTGTTGACGCACGCGACTGCCGTCGTGCCACTGCCCATGCACGCGTCCAACACCAATTCCCCCTCGTTCGTGTACGTCTTTATCAGATACTCACACAGCCCCGTCGGCTTCTGTGTCGAATGAACCGAATAACTTCCCGTCACATTCACCTGCAAAAAATAATCTATGATATCGATAGGATTGCGCCGTCCGTCCGATCGATCCGTCGTCGTCCGTTTTTTTGTCCCGTAATTCTGTGACGGTCGAAGTTCACTGTCTCTGTTGGCGAAGTACGGGCGTGAGTACCACCATTGCGGATTGTATGTCGGCAGCTTCCTGTAAAAGACGAGGATATTTTCATGAGCGCGGAGCGGCATCTTGTTCGCATTCAAAAACCCCACCGGATTCGACTTGTGCCATATCCATTCATAGCGGAACATCTTCCGATTGGCATTGATCAGATCGACCGCAAACGGCAATTGGCTGAAAATGACGATCGCCGCATTGTGTTTTGCGACCCTAAGGAATTGTTCCCACATCGGCTCGAGCGGCAACCGTCGGTCCCAGAAATTTGCAGTCGACCCGTACGGCGGATCGCAGAGTACCATATCCACCGAGCCGTCGGGTATCCGATCCATTCCCGAGATGCAGTCCTCACACCAAATTTTGTCTATGTCCATTCAACCATGTCCTTTCAACGTGTAAAACGCTTGACATTCATACATAGTGCTGTTATAATGACACTTGAAAGGAGGCCGCAACCAATGAAGACTTCGGAGCTCAAAAAGATTCTCGAAGAGCACGGTTGCAGGAAGATCGGCGAAGGCGGCAACCATGAAAAATGGTTCAGCCCCATCACCGGCAAGCACTTTCAAGTGTGGCGGCACTCCTCAAAGGAAATGCCGCGCGGCACCCTGAACAAAATCCTAAAAGATGCAGGTTTGAAATGAAAGGCAGGGGCGGAGCGCCCGCCCCCAAGCCTCGTTTATAAAGCACTCGAAAGGGGATCATCATGAAGTATTCGTATGTGGCGCTGTTCGATGCCGAGGACGCGGGCTTTAACGTGACGTTCGTCGACAGCGCCGATTGGATCACGTGCGGCTCGGACATAGCCGAAGCGGTGAAGATGGCGACCGACGTGCTAAACAGTTGGTTGACGGAACTCGAGGACGAAGGCAAGCCGATTCCGCCGCCCACTCCGATCGCCGACGTCACTCCCGACGACAATCAATTGATCCGATTGATTCACGCCGACACCGACGCTTATCGGCAGCTGTTGAAGGAAATCGACGGCAATCCCATTCGCTATGCGCGCGAGCAGACGGGCATGAACATTAAGGAGTTGGCGGATTATCTTGGCGCGCCGTATCGCACGGTGCAGGATTGGAACTCGGGAAAAAATCGCCCGCCGCGTTGGTGCGAAAAATTGATCGTCGACAAAATCTGGTCGAAGTGATCCGCGCGGAGCCGTCCGACATGGGCGGCTTTTTTTTATTGATTGAGAAAGATCATGGCGCCTGTGACGCTGATGTTGCCCGTCGCCGTGAGGTTCACGTCGCCCGTCACCGTGATGTTCGCTCCGTCTTCAATCATCTCGACCGTCGTGCCGTTGCCCAACGTCAATCGCCTGCCGCCCGCTTTGATCGGCGCCGCCTGCTCCGTATATCGCGTCCCGATTATCCACCCTTCGCCCGACTCTTCTCCATTGGGCGCGCATAAACAGACGGCAGTGTCGCCGACCGACGGCAGCCAATAATCCGCCGCCACCGACGTCGAACCGCGCCCGAGGATCGCATACTCCGCGCTCACCGCCGCATCCCGATCCTCAAACGTCACTCGCGCCGTCATCAAACTGTCGTTGACCGACATCACGACCCCTTCTCGGATCAATTTTTGCTCCGCCATCGTCAACACCTCGTCATTTCAAGCGCCGTCTCATATCCGCTCCCCCCGACCGTATGCGTCGCCTTCTGGATCAAATACTTGCCGTCGAATACTTCAAAGCCCGCAAGCAGGATTGTCGCACCCGCTCTCATGCTCATATCTCCGACCAGCGTCACTTGCACCTTCGTCTCTTCTCGATTCTTCGCCTTCAAACTTTTTTTCGCCAGCCGATCCGCCTCCGCCTTCGTCGATACCTTCTTATTCACCTTCAGCGTCCGTCCGCTCGAGCCGAACATCGTTTCTAAAATTCCTCCGCTTGCATACGACCCCTCTATCAGTTCGCCCTTCCGTCCGCTCTTATACTTTACTTCGCATTTTGAGTACACTTCATTCAACGTCGATCGTACAGAAAATCTTTTCAAGCGACTGTCGCCCTTCACGATCGCGCCCGTCGCCGTCGCTCCTTCATATTTCTCGATGTCGAAGATCACCAGCTGCCTATCATTCATTTTCAGCGCCAGCCCTTTGTCCTTGCACAGTCGATGCAGGAATGCCAAATCCGATTCCTCCGACTGCTCCGCGCGCTCTATCAACGGATCCTCCGATGTCTCGTAATACAATCGTAGCCCGCCGCCGGACGCTATGTCTGCCGCTATCGCCGACAACGGCACTTGCTCCCAACTCCGGCTCTTCTCGACCGACTTCACGCCCGACGTCGACGGGATCGAATTCCCCTTGATCTTGCACTCCGACGGCGGGAACGAATTTTCTATCTCGTCGATCTCAAAACTGCCCAACGGCAACGCCGTGTATTCGTCGTAGATCGTCGCCTCTATCGTCATGCCCCGCGAAGGAAACCACGCCGACCGAAACAGCCCGTCAACGTCCTGCAGCGTCACTTCTAAGGTGTCGGCTTCCCCGTCGAGCGCCTCTCGATAACTCAGCCCCTTCAGATACTTCGACAGCTCCGCTCCCACCGATTTGCCGTTCATCACCAGCTCAATTGCCGTCATCCGTCATCATCTCTTTCGCCCAATCCGGCTCGTCCGATCCCAGCTCATATTCCTCTACGAACTCCGCGTGATGCCGCCCCTCATACACCCCCAACGTGATCTCTTCGATCCGCGTCGCGTTCTTCAATCGCGTTCGCCCACACCGCCCTATCGTGATCGCCTCGTAATATTCATCATAGCGCCCCTCTAAGTAGTCTCCGAACTCCTTCAACTCCAACGTCTCCTGATTCAGCCCTGCCTCTAAAGCCTCTTGCCAATTCAATAAACACCGGCTTATATACGTCGGCGGCATTCCTCCATCCGTTTCCAGCCCCGCTACGTATTGCCCTCGAGTGAGCGCAAGGATTTCTTCCAAGATCGCCTCGCCATAATTCCAGCGCACTACTTCTCTCATGTCGTAATAGCCCGTCGGACGCTCGCTCGGGATCGCAGGTAAATGCTCCGGTCGCTCCGCCTCTAAGTGCTCCAGGATCGCTTCCGCGAATGAATATCTCAGCACTCGATAGTACGCCCGCGAAAATTCCGTCCCGCTCCGATTGAAATATTTTTCGAGCTCCGCGCGGAACGGCGAATAGTTTTTTACCGTCGCCCAACCGCCGATCTCGTCCGCCTTCGATAATACCTCTGCCTTCATGATTGCCACGGCGCCTTCAGCTCCTTCTGCTGTCGAACTGTTTCTGCCTCCTTTAATTCCACGCCCGCTTCAAATTCCTGCCTCTCGATCTTGTCCCGGTTCGCATTCATCAATGCCTCCGCATGCGAAGTCGAGCCGTATTCCCGCCATGCTATCTCTTCAAACGTGTCGCCTTGCATCGTCCTAAGCATACGCCCTCCTCGAACGCTCATGATTCAAGCGGCTCAGCGCCTCCTCTAAACTTTCCTTCATCTGCGGGATCATTTCCTCCGCTCCCTTCACCCCGTTGATCGTCACATTCACCGTGATCGGCTCCGCTCCTGCCTCCGACGGATTGTCGCTCCGAACCTCCCGTTCCTCTCGATCCAGTCGATCGTATGTCGCCACAGACCGCTCTAACCGACTCGGCTCCGTCACAGGCACCTTCGGCCAGCCCGGGCTTTGCGGCAGTTTGTTCAACGGCCACCGTCTTTGCGGGCTTGATTGATCCGGCGAAGGCCAACGCCCACTCTGCGGCAATTTGTTCAAAGGCCACGGCAATCGCCTTTGCATGATCGACGGGCGACGCAGCATCGGCGGCTCGGGCGTCGTTGGATCGTTCGGCTCCGTCGGCACCTTCGGCCAGCCGGGCGTCTTCGATAATCTATCGAACGGAAACGGCAGACGCCTTTGCATGATCGACGGTCGACCCGGCATTGTCGGTTCTGTCGTCGACGGAGTGATCGGCGGCTCGGGCGTCGTTGGATCGGCCGGCGAAGGTTGAGTGCCCTTCTTCTTCTTCAGTCGCTTGCCCATCTTTATCGCCGCGTCCAACCACACCGGCAGTTTTACCTTCGATCCCGACATGATCGACGTCGGCTTGCGCGGCTCCTCTTTTTTGTCGGGCAACACTCCGAGCAACTCGCCGACTTTCTCCCATAACGTTTTCGATCGCTTCGTCTTCTCGATCGGGATCGCCGCTTCCGGACTGTCCTCCGCAAACGTCGTGACGAACTCCCCGCGCGGATAGATACCTCCGACTGCGTTGTGCGACACCGACGGCGACACAAAATTTGAGATCGCCGAATATGCATTCGACAACGCTCCGCTTATCGCCGCGCCCGCACTCGACGCCGCACTCATCAGCGCTCCTATCGCCGAAGACGCCGCCGCTCCCAAGCCCGACAGCGCTCCCGTCGCTCCCGACGCCGCCGACCCCGCGCCGGTCACTCCCTCATTGAACAACCCCGTCGCGCCCGCGCTCGCCGTCATTTGCGCTCCAAAAAATGTCGTCGCCTCCCCCGTCATCAGCATTTGACCGTTGAACGCCGCCGTCGCCATTCCCGTCTCCTGCAATTGCCCGTTGAACACGCCCGTCGTCGCCGCCGCTCCGTCCAGCGCTCCTTGCAAGCCCGTAACGTCCAACTCCGGCGCCTTCATCGTTCCCAATGTCGGCGATAACTGCTGCCAAGGCAATTCCCTCGGCATCAGCGTCTTCGGCAGCTCCACCGCCGCGTCCGACATCTTGTTCGCCGCTCCCTCCATCGACCGCACCACAGGCTCCAGCGCTCGTGTCACTTGCTCCCCGTCGTCCTTCTTCCGATCGAATATCTCCTGCAACGACGATATCATGTCCTCTCGCGCCGCTTCGCTCACGTCCTTTTGCGTCTTCAAATATTCGATCGCCGCTCTCAGCGCCGCTTCCTTGTCGCTCTGCCCCTGCACGAATGTCGACAGCGACTGCACCAGCGCGTCCCGATCCGCTGCCGTCTCCGTTTTCGCCGTCGACACCGCCTCCCGGATCGCCGTCACCAGCTCCCCTTGTTCCGACCTCTTATCTATCGCCTCCGATACCCGCGACAGGATCGCATCCTGTTGCGACGCCGTCAAGTTCGTCTGCTCCTTCAAATTCTCCAGCGCCGACGATAGAAATTCTTCCTTCGACCCGCCATCGATCTTTTCTTTCTCCGATAACGCTATCAGCGCCGTCGCTATCCGATCCTCCGTCGATGCTTGCACATCCGACAGTTTTGCCTCCACCGCAGAAATGATTTCCGCGCCGCCTTCACGATCCTTGAACGTCTCACGCACGATCGTCATCATTTCCGCTTGTTGCGACGCCGTTTGATTTCCCGTCGCCGTCAACCGCTCTACCAGCGTCGACACCTTGTCCTCGGCGTCCGAACGCGCTATCTGCCTCACCTCCAACGTCAGACTTTCCTTCTCCGTCGTCGTCAGCTCCGTCTCCGCGCCGATCGCTTCTCTCGTCGCCGAACCGTAATTCTTCTCCTTTCCTCCCAGCGCTCCCCAATCAAATTTCCCCGCAAGGATTGACCCGTCTAACACTCCACCCGCTATCTTCACCACATTCCCGAGCGTCGTGCCCAATCCCTTTAACAGATCCACCACCATTTTGATCGCGCCGCCCAATGTCTCTTGGAACGCCGACCCCAACTTCCCGATCGCTCCGAGGATATCTCCCTTCAACAGCAGCCCAAACGCGTCCATCAGCGCCGCTCCGACCTTACCCACCGTCGAAAGGAATGTTCCGACCAGCGTCAGCGCCGTCGTCAGCACGCCAGTCAGCACTTCAATGCCCGCCAGCAAGCCGCCCATCGCCACATTGCCCAAGCCGCTTTCGCCGAACGATTCACTCAGGCGCGACCACGCTCCGCTTATCTGCTCGAGCGCAGGCATCACTTTTTCGCCGATCCCCGACGCCGCCGCGCTTATCCGCCCCAGCACTCCTTCAAAATACCCGCCTACCTTGTCCCAATTCTGATAGATCATATACGCGCCCGCCGCTATCGCCGCTATCGCCGCTATCGCCACGCCCCACGGACTCAATAAAAACGCCGCCGCACTCCGCGCCGCGCCAGAAAACGCATAGCCTACCGTCTGCAACAGCGCCAACATCCCTTGCCCCTTCGCTATCGCAAACACCGCGCCCAGCTTCGCTCCCAAGCCGCTCAGCAATCCGACCACGCCAGACAACGCTCCGCTCAGCGCCGCAGGTATTTGCGACACACTTGCCATCAAGCCGTAGCCCAACGCCTTAAACCCCGTCGCTATACCTTGCGTCTTGATGATCGTCGACAGCGCCGTTAATTTCCCAAACAAACTGCCGAATACCGTCGCACCCAGTCGTCCGAATACGCCAAGACCCGCCGTCGCGCTCAACAAACCCGCCGTCGTTTGCACAAAACTTATTCCCGCCAACGCCAACCGGAAGCCCGCAAGACCCACGATCGCCACGCTCAAGCCCGCCGCCAATGCTCCGATCGCTCGCACCAGCCCTTGATTCCGTCCGATCCATTCCGCCAGCGACGTCACTATCGGATTCAGCCCTTCATACATCGACCGCAGCATTGGCAGAAACGCGCTACCGACGTTGTTCGATACCGCATCGATTGCACTCTCGAGATACAGCCACGCTCCCCGCGTGTCGTCGTTCATCGTACGCGCTACTTGTTTCGCCGTCCCGTCCGATTCCCGCAGCGCATTCCGAAATTCCTCAAATTTCTCGGGACCCTGCTCCAGCACCGCCAGCCAACCCGACGCCGCATTCACTCCGAAGATCGCTCCCACCGCCGCTAATTTTTCGTCCTTCGACAGCCCTTCCATCTTCGCCGACAGCTCTCGAAGAACGAACGACATTTTCTCCGTCGGCTTCATCCCCGCGTCGACGTGAATTCCCAGCGCCTCCAATTGCGCTTGCGATTCATACGCCATTCGCGTCGCGTCCGACAGCGATACTCCCAGCGCCTCCATCTCCTTCGACGCCTTCTTCGGCGGCCCCGCCAAGCGCAACAGCCCCATTCGCAGCGCCGTACCCGCCATCGATCCTTTGATCCCGGCGTTGCCCATGATCATCATCGCCGCCGCCGCATCGTGGATATCACCTCCGTACGCGTGCATCGCCGGCGCCGCATATTTCATCGATTCCCCGAGCGCGTCCATGTTGAGATTCGACCGCGTCAGCGCGTATGCGTACACGTCCGTCATGTGCCCCACTTGATCCGCCGTCATTCCCAGCGCCGTCAGATTGTCCGACACTATGTCCGCCGTCCGCGCCAAATCCATTCCTGACGCCGCCGCCAAGTCAAGCATCCCCGGCATCGCCTTTATTATCTGATCCTTCGACCAGCCCGCCATGCCCAAAAAGCCTTGCGCCTCCGCCGCTTGCGTCATCGTAAATTGCGTCGTCGCTCCCAATTGCCGCGCTTGCGACTCCAGCTCCGCCATCTCCCGACGCACCCGCTCGTAATTCCCTTCCTTGATGTTTTGCGATTGCGTCAGTGAACGCACTCTGCTCATCGCGTGCTCGAATGTCTCTGCATTTTCCGTCGCCGACGCAAACGGCCTCATGAGCGCTCCCGCCGTCGTAAACGCGCTTTGCATGTTGTCCCACGCCGTGCTAACATGATTAGAAGCATCCGTGTGTGCTTGATAGGCTTTCGCGAATTGCTCTTGACTTTTCATCGCCGCGTTCGCGCCCGACAGCGCCGCTTTCAATTGCGCCTCCGCACTCGCCAAATCCCGTACCTTGATCCCGGCATTGCTCAACGCTTGATACAACGCCTTCAGCTCCGAAGTTTGCGCTCCGTATCCTTTGAACGCGCCCGTCAACGTTCGCTCCGCCCCGCGCAATTGACTTTCGAGCGATCGCACCAATGCTTTATTGCCCGCCTCGCGCGCCGCTTGCAACTCCAGCCTCAGACGTTGCACTTCCCTTTGCGCCGTCCGCAATTGATCCAGCCCGCCTATCAAGCCCCCGCGACTCAACGCCTTAAACTTCTCCAGCGCCGCGCTCGCCGCTCTCAATTCGTTCAGCCTCTTCGATAAATCGCCGAACGCCCCGAGTGTCGCGCTTCCCGTCATCGATCGCTTCAGCCCCGCCATCGCTCCGCTCGCCTGCCGGATCGCTCCCATAAACGACCCGTCCAATTTCCCCAGTATCTCAAATACCGTCGTTAATACTTTCGCCATTTTTACTGCCCCCAAAAGGAGTGTTTTCTTATGAGCATCAGCGCTTTCGGCAGCTATGAGTATCGCTGCAACCGCCGCGCCAAGCAGGATTCCCTTCAATATTCAAAGGTATGCGAACGCGGCATGGAGACGGGAATTTGGCGCGACGAGGAAGGTTACGACGCCGAAGGATTCAACAAGAAGGGCTACAACCGCTTCGGTTTCGACCGCAATAATCGCCACAAAGACGGCACCGTTCGCACTCCCGTCAATCAAGAACAGTACTTCGTTCAGCTTCAATCCAAGCGCATTCTCGATGAATGCGACGAGATTGATGAATGGCTCCGCTCGCTCGAGAAATAAATCAGCGGCAGATAAAAAAAATACAGCGGACGCTCACTCGGCGCCCGCTTTTTTTATTTCCGACGCCCCGCCTTCATTCTTTCTATCCGCTCCCGCCGTTCCTCGTTTATCGCTTCGATCCATTCACTCAACTCGATCGGCGTCCGCGACATCCAATACTCCGCCCCAGCATACTCCGACACTCGCACCGCTATTCGACGGTAGATTCGCCCGGGGCATTCTCCGACGCGCCGTTTAAAAAATTCGCCGTCTCCACGAACAGCCTCATGTACTCCTTCATCGGCAGCGACATCAGCTCGGGCATGGGGCGCTCGAGCGCATACGACGCCAGCCTGATCTGAAAGCGCGTCGACGTCAGCATCTGATCAAACGTCACGCCCTTCGTGTATTCCTCTCGCTCCGCTCGCGCAAAGTCGTTCCCCGTCAGCTTCTCCAGCCCCGCGCGCAACGCCTCATAATCTATCATATCAGCCCTACCGCCTTTCTGTACGGCGACGCAAAGTCCTCTCCGTCTATCCGATACACATAGTTCAGTTTGTCGAACGCCAGCTTCTCTACGCCCTCATAAAAGTAATTCAGGATCGCCACTTCCAACGTCAATTCGCTGTCGATTGTCGAGCTCGGCTCCCATTTCCCCAAATTCCAATTCTTAGGAAAGCCGCTTACCTCCAGCCGGTGCTGATGCGGTTTGAGACCGCCGTTGCCCGCGTCCACATTCTCTACCGCTCCGTACAGCGACAAGTCTATCCTCTCGTATCTAAACAGTTTCGCCGCGTCCACCGGCGGCGTCCGCCACGTCAACTTCAGCTCCATCGAGCCCAGATTGCTGCGGATCGGCATCGCCACCGTCCCCGCTATCCCGTTGCCCTTCATGTCTACCGTCTCAGGCTCCGCCGTCGTCAGTTCGATGTTCGCCAGCCCCATCAGCCGCGACGTCCCGCTTCGATACACTTCAAAGTTGATCAGACCGATTCCTTGCAAAAATACATCCGCCATCTTACTCACTCCTTAAAACACCGTCGTCAAATACGAACGGTCATATTCCAAATTGAAATTGATCTCGCGCGCGGGCGAAGGCGGCGTGAAGTAGCAGCGGAAGTTGAGCTTGCCGTCCATCAGATCGGGCTCGCTGTTGTCCTCCTCGAGGAACGCTACTCGCCCGCCCAGGATCGCTCCCGCACTCACCAGCCCGTTCAGATACGTGTTCACGCTGTTCACCACACTCTCTATGTTCCGAAGCGTGATCGGCTCATCGATCCGCGATTGGAAGTTCAGCACCAACGCCGCTTTCACGTAATCGAACATCCGACGCACGTTGATCCAACAATCCTTCGGATCCGTGCTCGACGGATAGATCGACGTCCGATTGCCCCACAGTTGCCACCCGTCCTGCCGCAACACCGTCACTATCCCTTGCCCGTTCAGATCATTCGCCTCTTCCCGCCCAAAGTAGCAGTTCGTTCCGTCCGCGCGGATCATCCCGTCGATATACAGCGCGTGATTCGACGGCGAACGGAACGGGATATCATTGTCCGCTTGCGCCACCTTCGACATCAGCCCCGCCATATGCGTCGACAGCCATTGGCGCCGACCGCCATATGAAACCATCGGATAACACACCGCCAGATGCGCGCTCGTCCAGCCGTTGGCGTTCTTCGCTGCCGCCGCTTGAGAGTATGTCCGCACCGTCGTCGTGTCCAAATCCGCTATCGCCAGCGCCGAAAAGTGCCCGTTTATATCCTCCGCCTTCGCCGCCATCTTCAGCCCAACGTCAGAGTACTGCGAAAAGCCCGGCGCTATTATTTGCCCCACCGTCAGCTCAAACCGCGGGTATATCTCCTTCACCAGCTCAAGACCTTTCGCTTGTCCGGTGTTCGCGTCCACTCCGCCCAGCACCGCCGCTTTCATCGTCTCCGACGTCATGTTCACCGTGTTGTACGTCGCATGCAATGTCGTCGCCGTCGTCACCGTGCTCGCGAAGGTAAGCAGCGCTCCTTCGTCCGTCGCCGTGATCGTCGGCGTCGCTCCCTCCACCACGATCGTGTTCGCGATCAAATCGTCGTCCTTCAATTCGTATGTGTGATCCGCGCCAACCTTGAAATCTTTCGTGCCCTCGGACGTGTGCGCCGCCGACGTCGGATCGAATACGTTCACGAACACCACCGGCGCAATTTGGTACTGCCCGAAGAGCACCTCCATTGCCTCGCACAACGTCCACTTCCCCGTGTCCGTCGAGTAGCCCAGTTTCGATACCGCCTCGTTGTACGTCCGACACAACACCGGCTCATTCGCCCCTGCCGGATCGCTCGCCAAGTGCACCGGCGCCGTCCCTATCGCCAACGTCACGCCCGCCGCTTGCCGCGACAACGCTATCAAATCTGTCGCCCGCTCCGTCACGTATATTCCATGCCTGTAGCTCATCACGAAATTCTCCCTTCATCTTGCGCTTGATAGATAAAATACCGCGCCGTTATCTGCCCATAAAAAAAAGGCGCCGGTTGCACCTCCGCTATCTCCGTTTCCAATGGCTTGATCAGTCGATATCGCCCGCCTATCACCGGTTTGCTCAGCAATCGCAATCGGACGGTCTCCATCAGATTGAGCAGATCAACCCACGGTTCGTTGAGCCGACCGTCCTGCTCAATTCGCGATTCATCATACACTCCGAACGTCAACGTCATCTCCGCCGCCGTTCCTTCGATCTCGTCACTCACGCTCGCGCATTGCACCGCTATCAACGGATGAAATTGCCCGCGCGGATCGTCGAGATGCGCCCGAGGAATGAATTGTTCGTAGACGCTGATCTTTTTCGGCTCGTGCCCGTCCGACGCGAATTTATAATTCTCGACCGCCGTTCTGATCTCCGTTCCCAACGCCCGGATCAATCCCACCATCGTCACATCATCGCCCCCATTTGCGCCGACAATAATTCTTCGATCCTCTGCTGGATCATTTTCGCAGGCTGCGGCTCTTTGCCCGCCATCTCCGCTACCGACGGTCCGTAGAGTCTCTTAATCGGCAGCCGCGATGCTCCCGTCCTCTGATAAAATCCATCGGGCATAGTCACGTCGCCCACTTCGCCGTAGCGCCACGAACGCGCCTTCGCCTTCGCGCTCATCCTCTTATATACACTCCAGCCGTGCGCAAATCCGCGCTCTATCGTGCCGCCCTGCCCCTTGACGATCATCGCGTATAATTTTTTCCCGCGTCGAGGCAAGCCTCCGCGCGTCTTGAATTTGTCCAACGACAACCGCCCGCCGCTCACCTTTACCTGTCCGCTGTCGCCCCAGATTTGCATTTGCGTTTTGATCGCGCCCTTGTACGTGTAACGCTCCCGCACTCCTTTGCGGATCAGCGCAGGCACCTTCCGCAGCACTCCACGCACCGCCCGTTGTGTACTCTGTCGCATCGCATGCCCTATGTGCAACCACATCGCCGGCGTATATCCTCGAGAATACGTCAACCCAGTTATCAATCGGATCATCGATACGCCCCCTTGTTCCCCGTCAGCACCAATCGACACACTCCGTATTCTACCTCCGCATGCGTCACATCATACCAACCGTCGTCGTATTTCACTCGATGCTTTTCGCGCGGCAATTCCTTTGACTTACGAAGAAAATCCTCCGCGCGGAACTCGACGATGATACTTTCGCCGTGGATCGCATCATAGTCCTCCGACTGCCGATTGCTCAACCGCTCCGTATATCGCCGCGCCGTCGAAGGCAGCAGCACTCCGTTGAGCCAGTGCAGCGTCGCTAATTCGTCGAGATTGAAGAATGTCGACAGGTCCGCGCGGAAGTCGTCCTTGAGCGTCATGATGCCACCGTCGCGTGCACAAAATCTGTCACGAAATTCGGCACCAACATGAATCGGCTCCACAACGTGAGCACACTCTGATTGCTCTCGAGAGAGGAAGTATAGCGCGGCACGTATTGCGCCGCATATGATTCAAACCGACCGCCTTCGCCGAGTAAAGTCACTGCCGCATGCAAACATTTCCCGCGCCCGGGCACCCCCAAAATAATATCGTTTGCGCCGACGTAAGGAGTGAGCGTCCCGTCGTCGGCGGTGTAAGTTTCGTTGTAGCAGACGACCTCGAGATTGAGCGCCTCGATCCGTCCGACATACATCACATTCGGGCTTGTATATCTCGGCGTGATCGACGCCACCGCCGCGCTTTGACGGTTCGGGATCATCAGCCAATCGTAGAGCTCCTTGTTCTTGCGCAGGTAGCCGGGGATATTTTTGCCGACCACCATCAATGTTGGAACGACGCCCGCTTCTTCCTGTATTTTCTCCGACATCGATTGAAGATCGTCAAAGATTTTCGCCGACGTCGACGACCATGCCGTATTGATCGACGTCGTCATCTCCCCGTCCCAATCGAACGTCACCACATCCGACTTCTTCAATCGCCCGTCGTCCGCATACCCTTCGATCACTATTTGCCCCGTCGTCAACAGCGACGCCGCCATTTGATTTTTCCTGTTCGCCGTCATCGTGATCAGATCGTAGAGATCATCCGCTTGGATCTTCGCCTGCCGCTCCTCGGGCGTCACCGTCGAGAAGATCGGCATTTCTCCGAACGCCCGCTTCGTCACGTCCGATTGAGTCAGCACACGACGAGGCGCCAACAACGGCGGGCTGTACGTCCTCATGATCGAGCCGTCACGCCCCACATTCACTCCGCGCGCTCCCTCCACCACATACGGCGCTAATTTTTCATACCCGCGCTTGCGATATTCCATCAGCACCGTCGGTTGCGTCGATACTTCTATGTTCGGAAAAAACATGTCCGCCAAATACGTCGCCGGCGGTTTGATGTGCTCCGCCGCTTGAATTAATCCGATTGTGTCATTCATCGAGATCATTCAGATCACCTCCGTCAAAATGATGTTCTGCCGCCGCAGCTCCCCTTCGACCAGCCCCACATCGAACGCCGATTTGATCGCCGACCGATTGAATACTCCGTTGCCGTACACCGTAACCACCGTCACACTCGCCGCGTCCTCCGCCGCTATGTACAAATCCGACCCGACCGTGTCCGCCGTCGTCGCCAAATGCACACTCACGCCCGATCCGTCGTAGACGCCCGCAAGAAGCGCACCCCGCTCGATCGTCGTGTCGCTCGATACATGCGCATTGATCGTCCACAGTCGACTCCCGTCTCCTCCCAACAGACTGTCATAACTCGCGCCCGCTATCGTCCCATTCATCTGCCATTCCTCCTGTTCGCCATCTCTACTACCTTCGTCACCGCCGTACGCCGACTTTCCTCCGCCTCCGACGTCGACGCCTTCACTCGCGATGCTCCAGACTTGACGTTGTCCTCGATCAGCGCATAAATCATGTCCGTCGTTTTGATCTCTGAACGCAACACTTCATTCTCCGCCTTCAATCGCGCGATCTCTGCCTTCAATTCTTCCTCCCGATCGCTACGTCCGAAGAACGCCGTGATCTTTTCAAGCAACGTCGCATTGCTCATCGCTCCCATCTTCAACAACTCCCGCTTGTTTTTATATCGCCCCGTCGACACCGCCAAGTGGTTGATGATCACCACGTCGCCCTTGTTTTCGACGGTCGCTCGCGAAGGAATAATTTCGTCCACCAAGCCCCAGGCAAGCGCTTCCTCCGCCGTCAACCACGTCTCCTCCGACAGCGCCGCCCGGATTTCCTCTTCCGATTTCCCCGTCTTGCCCACGTATACCTTGATCAGTTCGCCTTCGATCGCCGTCAGCATCTCCAGTCGCCGCGTCAGCTCCGTCGACGGATAATACCCGTCCAACTCCAACATAGGATTGTGGATCATGAACAGCGCGTTTTCATACGAGATGCATTTGCCCGCGCACGCGATCACCGTCGCCGCACTCGCGCACAGTCCTTCGACGACGATCTCGACCGTGCCGCCTACGTAATTCTTCAGCCGATTGTAGATCGTCAACGCCTCGAACACGTCCCCGCCCGGGCTGTTCAATCGCACCGTCACGTTCCCGTACAACGCCTCAAATTTTTCAGTCGTACGCTTCCCGATCTCCTCCGAGATGATTATCTCCATTCAGCATCGCTCCTTCCATTTTCAATTGCTCCAAGTTCCTCTCCAAATTCGTTCCCGTCAGCTCCGCCGCTTCCTTCTGCCTCGTCGACAGCCCCTGCTCGATTCGCAGCGTCGCCGCTTGTATCTCCTTGACGGGATCGAGTATGCCCAGCGCCGGTCCGTACCATTCGCACTCCGACCATGCTCGACGTTTCAACGCGTCGTCGAAGAACGACGGCGCATCGAGCCGCCCGATCGCTACCGCCTCCGTCAAAAATACTTCGTAAATCGGACGGAGAAAGTCTCGAACAAACCATTCTCGCCGTCGCTGGTACTCATCATTCGCTTGCAGCAATGCCGCTCGCGACGCGCTGTAACTGGCTTTGAACGAACCGACGAGCACTTCGCGCGGAAGCCCGAGCGCCGCTCCGATCTCCGTCTCCAGCTCGTCCATGAACGTCCCGAATGTCGACATCGTTTGCCGACTGTCTACCGATTTCACGTCCACTCCGCGCGGAAGTGCCGTCAACGTGCCCGTCCCCAATCGATATTCCGAGATGTCGAGTTCCTCATACTCCGACCGCGCTCCTTCGCCCAGCACGTCCTGCACCTCGTAATTCATCTCCGGCTGCGTAAAGAACAGCGCGAAATACGATTTGATGATCGCCGCCGATAACTCCGCCGTCGTGAATTGCGCCATCTGCTTTAACGTCTCCACCACCGGCGCCAGATACGGCACCCCTCTATATTGCCCCGCGCGTATATCGTGACAAATTTGCAAGGCATTGGGGAAGCCCGACCGTCCGAACATCTCCACGCGCGCCCATTCCGTGATCCGCTCCCGATCGACGGCGTCATCAGGCACTCGGTTCGATACGTGCAACGCTATCAGCTCGCCGTCGTCGTCCACTTCGATCCCGTTCACAATCCGATTGCCGTTCGGAGCGCGCCCTTCGATCGAGCCAAGCGTCAAGTCTCGATACGGCGTCGATACCCGATTGCCCTCGAGCAGTTGCAGGCGAAGAGTATAGGGATTGCGGGGCGTGGGAGGCTTGCGACGGAATAAAACAAAGCAATCGCCATCGACCAAATAATTTTCATAGGCAATGTGCTGCAGATCATAAAAATTGTTCCGACGGTTGAGATCACAATCGACCGTCGCCGCCCACAACCGGAACTCCTCCGTCGCGCGCTGCCCCCACTCCCGCGCCTCAGTCGCCGTTATTCCCAACAGCTTATGATTCGGGCGAGCGAATAATTTCAGCCCCGACCCGATCACTCCGCGCGAGGACGCCGTGATCGCCGCCGACCCCAGCGCGGTGTTGCGCGCCAAATCGGCGGCTCGACTTCTCATCGTTTGCAGATTCAGATCGATGTCCGAACCCGCGCTCAACCAGCGCGGCAACCATGCCTTGAGCACCTTCGATTGTCGAGATGCCGCTCCTCCGTCGTACCCGCTCATGGCACGAACACCGCACGCAATGTCCGACGCGGTTTATATGCGTCGTCGTCGAGCGTCACTCCCGACGCCAACAACGCATCGATCGTCGACCGTACCTCCGACAAATCCGCTCGTGTGAGCGATCTGCCCTCGAGCGTATATGATTGCCCGCGAAGGATCGCCGCCTCCGCACTCACGTATTGCCTCAACCGCTCCCTCTGCAGCTCCCTTACGTCCATTCCCCATTCACCGCCTTTATTTTCTTCGTCCTCTTCTCTACCGTCGGAGTCGGCTCCGTCAACGATCCCCAATCGATCTTCCTATACGACTTCAACGCCGCCAACGCGTATACCCGACAGTCAAGACACTCCGTCCTCACATGCGTCGACACCGGCTCGTATGTCGCATACATCAGCCCGCCCGAACGTCGCCGCACCGCTCTCTCACTGTTGAGCTGTCGAAAATACGCCTCGTCATAGCTCCGCGCCAATCTCACGTCGTCGCGCCCGAAGTGGCAGTATTGCGCGCCGCGTTCCTTCACCGCCAGTCGATTGTACACCGACGCCTTCCCTTCGTTCACTCCGAGCAACGTCAACGTCAAGCCTTTTTGATTGACCACCTTATAAATCAGCGCCTTGCCCACTCCGCCGTAGCCCTTGATCGCATACCGACCTTGCGTCCGACGGCAATACTCGTACACCGTCGACGTCATAAAGCCGCTGTCTACGAACGTGCGCGCGACCTTCAACCGCCGCTCCCGTCCGATGTATTCTCGATCGAGCACCAAATCAAGATTGAGCCACGTCCGATCCTCATTCGGCGACCCATATATTTTCCCGCGTCGAATGCCCCAACATTCCTCTCCTTCGCCCCACCCGACGATCTCATACTCCAGCCGATCCTGCTGCACGTCCACCCCCGCCGTCAACAGCAATACTCCGTCCGGCAGCTCCGCTCCGTAGTCCTCCAGTCGCGACAACCAACCGTCCGCCTCCTCCAGCGCTCCCGTCGGCTGATAGCTCAATCCGAACCGCGTGTTATACACGACCTTCTCCAGATCGGGCTTGCCGCGCGCCTCCGACCACTCCCGCATGATCTCACGCCAACTGATCCATGCACTCGAAAACCCGCTCACGAAAAAGGAGCGACAGCCCGTCGCTCCCGCATTGCACGCCACATATTTTTGCGGCGCCCGCTTCATCGTCAGTTCGTCGAAGGAGTGCCCACAGTCGGGACATATCCAATTGAGCGCCGAATTGATCTGATGATGAGCGATGGTATGAAATTCGCCGCAATTTGGGCAGGCGTGTCGCCATTCCTCTTGCGTGCCGAGCGCGTACTCCACGTCGATCCTCGACAGCCCCTCCGTCGTCGGCGTCGAGAACAATCCGATCTTCCGATTCCAATACGTGGTGGTGCGTTTCGACGCTATACTCAACGGATCGCCTTCGGAGCCGGCGCTGATCGGAAAGCGATCAACCTCGTCGCATAGGAGAATGCGGATCGGACGGCTCGCCAAACCCGCCGGACTGTTCGCTCCCGCCAACACGATCCGCCCTCCCACGTAGAATTTCGACAGCAACGTTTGATTCGCATTTCGAGTGTCGGCGGCGTCCTTCGTCCCGTAAAATAATTTCTTCAACGGTTTCGTCTCGCTGATCAATTGCGCCAGGCGGCTTTTCGAGAAATCGGTTGCCATCTCGAGCGTCGGCTGAATGAGCATGATCGTGGCGGGATCGACCTGCGCGAACCGTCCGATCACATTCAATAAAACCTCCGACTTGCCGATTTGCGCCGCCGATTTCACCACTACCTTCTCGATCCCGGGCTCGGTGAACGCATTCATCACATCGACCATATACGGCACGCGAGAAGAACGCCACCGTCCCGGCTCGGCGCTCTCCGACGGCAGCACTCGATATCGCTCCGCCCACGACGACACGCTCAACTTCTCAATCGGCTTGAGCCCGCGTTTCAGCGTCCGACGATGCAGTTCCTCTTTGCTCCTCATTCATAAACAGCTCCGGCTTATACTCCGATAACTCGCTCAACCTTTCCTCCACTTCCCGATCGATCACCGACGCTATCTCCGCGCGGGATTTGCCTTCCAATTGCGCGCCCAATTTCGCCCCCAAGGATAAAAGATGCGTCCGAAGCCCGACGAGCTGTTCGATCATCACTGCTTCGACCGTCGTCGCCTCGTATAAGCGCCCTTCCTCCCGCGCCAACTTCAGCTCCGATATCTGCCTCTTTACCCGTTCGTGGATCGCCTTCTCTTTGAACAGATCCGCATCTTCTTTTGCCGCCTTCTTCGACAGGAAATAATTTTTGACGCTGTCGAAGAGGAAGACGCCGCCCGACGTGTCCTTCTCGTCGCGGATCACCACATCAAGATCGATCAGCTGATTTATCCGCGCCGGACTTAAATTCAACGCCCGACCCAGCGCCGTCTGCGTCACCGTCACTTCTTTTATATTGCAATTCAACTTCAAATTTATCACCAACCGACCAAAAATCAACCGCCGACTGCCATTAAGCCCCGTCAAATCAACACACCTACAAAAATAGGGGCGTCTCACCCGCGCCCGCATACTCTCTAACTGCCGAAAGTACCTTTGCAAACGAAAAAGCCCCCGTCAACCGACGAAGGCTCCCCCGTTGAAAGTCGATGAAAAGACCAAGACCAACATCATTCGCAAGCCTATCATATCACGCCTGTCAAGCTGTCATTTACTATCATTTACTGTCATTTACTATCATCGGATAAAATTTTTTTCAAGCCGATCCGATGAAGTTTGAAGATATGACTGACGGAGCGACGGAGCGAATGAGCGATGGCGTTGAAACTGCAGCCGTCAAAATAACGAAAGGCAAGGACCTGCCGCTGGATCGACGGCAACGGCATCAGCGCTTCCTTCAACCGATTCTCCAGCTCGAGCAGCTCGAACAGCTTCCTCTCCTCCTCGGCGATCGCCGCCTGTATCCGCACGATGTTCTCTTCGATCTTCGACCGCAACGCCGATCCCTTCGGCAGCCCGTCGAGCATGGTCGTCGTCCGAGCCGCCTGCGCATACAGCCGCTTAAGCCGTTCGTCCAGTTGCTCCGACTCCCGACGCAACTCCTTCATCCGATGCAGTTCCACACGCGTCAATGCCGCTCACCATCTCTTTCATCGTCGCTTGAAACCATTCCCGCGCCGAAGTCGCGTCGAGCAACGCGTCGAGAAATTTCTCCGCCGGGCGATAGCACGAACACCATCTCATTTCGCCCGCCAACATATACAGCCGCGCTCCGTAATACCGCCGCAACCAGCGCAACCCGTAAATCAGAGTTACCTCTTGCGCCGTGCTCGCCCATTCCTCCGACGCCGCTCGTTGATACAATTCGCTCCACAGCGCCCCGTCCTCGGGCAGCTCAAGCGGATCGCTGAAGTCCTCTTCATACGTGATCACCGCTTGCTCGCGTAGCCATGCCGCTCGCGATTCCGCGCTGTCATCAAAGTACAACTTCAACTTCCCGTCCGCATCCTTATTATACCGCAAACTCCCCACCGTCCGCATCAGAAAATATGCAAACGTCGGACGCGCATATACTTTCGCCTCCGCCGGTTCGGCTCCGAAGAATTGATCCGCCAACTCCTTCGGCGTGAGTTTCTTCTTGCGCCGTGCCGTGAAGTGATACAATTCGTCGACGTCGTTGGCGGGCATGCGAAGGAGAAACCGCCCGTCGTCCATCATCAAATAATCTTTGTTGTAGAAAAAGCCCTTGAGCAGATAACGCTCCGTCGCCAATTTGTATGCTCCGCACCGGTAAATGTCTTCGTCCGTCCAGAAGAACATGTAGCAGCCCTGACTGCGGCGCTTGCAATCCTCGTCGTAGAAGACTTCGATCGGCTTGTCGATCGCCTCATTCTTGATCAGCCTCTTAAAGATCGCGCCCATGATGCTGTTCTTCATTGCCTTTCACTCCCCATTTTCCCCATTTCCCCATTTTCCCCGGCGAAACACATAGATTTCTATTTCGCCGCATTTTTTTTCTTATTTTGATCGAAATTAGCGATCGAATTTAGCAGATTTTGATATATATGCGCGAAATTTGGGGAAAAGGGGAAATGCCGTCAAAAACCGCGTCACGACGGCATTTTCAAGCCGTCAAATTTTCCCCGACGTCATGGGGAAACGGTCATTTCAGGGGTCAAATTTTACTCATTTTCGGAGCTTAATTTTTTGAGATTAAGGAAGTCGGCAATGATCGCGCCGGGGATTTCAATCATGCGCCGACTTTTTTTGGATTCGCCGTTATCGCAGGTGTGATGGGGATTTTTGCCTTCGCCGTCGGATTTAATCAGACCGAGCGCGCGGAAGTCGCGAATGCACTTGTCGGCGGGAAATTTTCTCTTCTTGAGCTCGTCACGGAAATACGTCGGAATAACCAACACGCACTCGAGCCGCAAATCTGCTCCTTCGCCCGCGAAATCGAACTTGCCGAGGATCGGATTTTGTACTTGAGTTTTCTTGTCGGGATTGACGGGATCGGTAAGGTGGTCGCCGCGGAAGAAGTTTACATGCCCGCGGATCCAGTCGACGATGACGTCCCAAGCGCGGCGGGCATCGGTGAGATCGGCGGCGGTGGGGAGCTTGCCGAAGATGTAATCGGCGATGTTGAAGATGGTCTTCTTGACCTTGGGGATGTCGCGACGGAGGTCTTTTGAATGAGCGAGCTCGAAAAGGTAGAGAGAGGAAATGAAGTCGGAGGCGCAGATGAGCGAAACAAATCTGACGTGCTCGGAGGAAAAAGTGCCGTCGAATTTTTTCAAGCCGGAATAGAACTCGTCGAAGGTGTCGCGTACGTTGCGGAAATTTTCAACGCGATGCGGCATGAGTTGATCGATGAAAAGGCGTCCTGCGCAGCCGTGATATTTTTTGACGAAGTTATGAATGTCGGATGGGGAAACGGCTTGGAAAATCTTTTCGCCGTACTCGAGAGGAATTTCAAGGACGCGATTGAAGGCGCCGGTGCCCGCCTCGCGATCAATCAATTTATTTTCGCCCGACGCCAAGATGGGCATGCGCCAGAAGGAGTTCGGACGAGACTGCAGAGTTCTGGTCATGCGCCCTTTATTGATCTCGCCGCAGAAGAAGTACATAAGGGCGGTGAGGTCGAGCCTCTGATCGGCGACCTGCCGTTCGTCAATCATCATGGGCAAATTGTTGGATCGGACGGCAACCGCTTCCAAGCCGTTGGCGGTCGATTTGAATGTGCTCAACATTTTATCGGGATTGCCCCAAGCCGACAGCGCGAATTTCTGAGCGGCGCTTTTGCCCGACAGAGACGTGCCCCAGAGGTAGGTGGCGAAGGTACGGATGTCGAGGATGGGCATGAGAGGAGCGGCGAAGGAAACATCGAGCATGATGCGCGGGATCGGATTGGTCTCCGCGCGGAGTTTCTCCGCCATGTCAATCCACACGTCGGGTCCGCCCTTGAAAGTATAGAAGTCGTCGAGCGACGGCGCGTAGTACTCGCGGTAGTGAGGGAGGACGAAGTCGGCGAAGTCGTTATGCCAGCCGGGCTGAGTGTATTCAATGTCGGAGGGCATGGTGTCGGAGTTGAGCTTGATGAATTTATTGAAAAAGACGACCAAACGCTTGGCGGCGCCTGTGAAGGTTTGAATGCCGAAGTCGGCGAGCTTTACGGTCTTAGAGTGATCGGCGATCACGTCGGCGTCCACCGTGAGTTCGCGCCACTGCTCGCCGTCAAGATATGCCAACACATATTTGGTGGTCTTGAATTGCTGATGGAATAATTTTTTGGCGGGAAAAACGGGCGTGAGAGAGGCCTCCTTGCCGTCGACTTCGCTCACTCCGTCGCCGGTGAGACTCCAGCCGGGCGGGATTTTATAATCGAAGGGGCAAGTCGGAAAGACGGCCTTAGTGGTGCGTTTGAAGTCGGATTCGTCGAGAATGGGATCGATGTCGGCGATCGGACGAGGAACGTCGGCGGCCAGCGCCAACAACCGCTTGCAATTGGACGTGAGCAGTTCGCGATTGGCGACGAGCAGTTCGTTGGCGTCCTTGTAAGCGGCAGGGAGAGATGAGCCGTCGACAACGGCGATGCCGAGCTTTTTAATGGCGTTGGCAAGTTTTTTGAAGTTGAGCAAGCCCGCGTCATCATTATCGAGAGACAAAATGATTGACTTGGGAGCGGGCTCGGCGGCTTGGAGCGCGCGAATGAAGATATTTTTATTGGTGGCGGAGTTGATAGCGACGACGTTGTTGAAGCCGACTTCGGCGACGGAGAGGGCGTCGATGGCGCCTTCGACCGCGAACACGATCTCGTTCTCCGACAGCGCACGCTCATTGAACACGTGCACCTTGCCGGCGTTCTGCTTGGTATATTTTTTGTCCTTATCGGAAATGCGCAGTCTGGTGTCGCGAGCGATGTAGGAGTGTGGCGACGTGGGAATGATGAGAACGGGCTTGCCGGGACCGTAACGGCGTTTCAGATCGGGATGGAACCAACCTTTTGCAAAGCCGATGCCGAAGGCGCGGGCAGTCTCGATCGAGATTCCGCGGCGCTCGAGGTAATCGGTTTGATCGATGTTTTGAGCGGCGGCGGCGCAGAAGTCGGAGTAATCGGGTTCGTCGTTGGTGACGGAAGGGGCGCCGTCGGCACTCCCGCCCACGGAGGACGGCGCCCGACGGAGATCGCGGTTCCCACCCGTGCCGACGTCGCCCGACTCTTTTTTCGACGGCTTGAGAGTGATGCGATCGAGATCGGCGCAATCGTCGACGGACACTCCGACGCGATCCGCGACGCCTTTGACGATTTCGCGAAAGTCGGATTTGAGGTCGAGATGATTTTCCTCGGCGTAGAGCGAGAAGATGTCGCCGCTGAACCCGCACTTGAAGCAGTGCAGCAAGCCCGGCGTGTCCTTCACTTCGTCGACGCCGGTGCCGTCCTCGCCCGAGCCGTTCCCGCACAGCGGGCAGATGATCCCGCGAGTGGCGGCGTGGGGGTACACGTCATCCCAGTGGTGGCGCAAGTCGTTGAGCGTGAAGTGATCAATCATTTTGTAAGCAACTCCTTTCATTTGACGGGCAAAGTCTCAACGCTGATGTCAACGCCCTGCCGAACGTTTTTCTCCTTGCGAGCGGAGAGACTTACGACGAGACGATCGTCGGTGTAAATGACGCCGTTAAGAGCGTCAAGAACGGCTTTAATGTGATTGTCAAGGTCGCCGTAATTGCGGCTGTCGACTTTGATGTTGCGTCTGACGGTGACGTCGACGGCGACTAAAGTAGAAATGGGGGGGCGGCCGCGCATGGCAGCGCGCCCCGTCACAGCGATTAATTTTTTGTACTCGGCGACGCGTTTAATGTCGAAGGCGTGCCCTCGGACGACGCGCGGCCGCGCCTGAGGAAAGGGCTTGGTGTCGACGCTGAATTGAATGATCATGGCGGGTCGATGCCCAACCTTTTATAGGCGCGCGCCCGATCGTCGGGGGCGCAATCCTCGAAGGGGTCTTTGATGCCGAGCGCGCGGGCGGCGTCAAACTGTCGGCGCGTGACCATGCTCGGGATCAATCCGACGGCGCCGTACGCGTCCGCTATCAAATCGGCGTAAGTGTCATCGTCCATTTCTTCGATGCTCGGCGCAATCCACTCCTTTTTGCTTTTATCCATGGCGCTCCTCCGTAGGTTTGACGAACTCCGACAGGATAGCGTCTTCCTTATCGGGCGCGAATTTGATCTTCGACCGGTCGACGCGATCGGGCGTGACGCCGAGCATCTGCATCAGACGCGCGGCAACGTAGAATTTCCTCTGCTTGTAAGTCATATGACGGAACTCGGATTGCCCGATCATACCGCGTCACCGTCTTCGTCGTCGGCGGTGTCTTCGGACGTGTCTTCGGGCGTCGCCAGTTCGTTGAGCAGATTGCCGACGATGGTGAGATTGCGCGCCCTTCCCTTCGCCAGTCGACGGTAGATCGTCGCGTTGGGAAATTCGCAGTACCGATACTCGTCGTCGCCTCCGAACTCCGTCTCGGTGATGGTCTCCACGTGCGACGTGTAGAAGGCGCCGCGATCGGCGTCGTAGAAGGCGAGCATCTTGATCTCGGGGCGGTAGCGGTCGATGAGATAATCGCCCTCGAAAATCTCTTCGCCTTCGGAGTCGATGAGATTGCTGTTGAGGCAGAGGGTGTAGGGGGCGACGGCGATGGGATCGTGGTCGATCCAGACGGCGTCGCGCTGCCGATCAATCTCTCCGACGACCACTTTGCCGACGGTCTCTGCCGCTATGCTTATCGCCTTTGCCACGGTGAACGGTGTCATTTTCAGTCCTCCTGTATTTCCTCATAGATATTGCCGATGATGCGAGTGTGCTTGGCGAGGCGCGCGGTGAGTGTGCGCCTGTAATTGCGGACGGCGGCGACGGGACCGAAGTAGCGAATGAAGAAGTGCCCGCCTTCGTCCGACCAGCCCACTTCGCAGGTTCGATCGTTGTACTTGACGAAATCGCCCGTGAAAATCTCCTTGCCGGTCTCGTCGACAAAGCCCGTGTTGAAGGTGAGAGTGGTGCCGTCGACGCTATAATCGTCAATCCATTTGTGATCGAACTCCATGTCGGTGACAATGCCGTCGAGTTTGCCGACGCGGATGAAGGAGGGGAAGTCGCGATCGCGGGCGCGCGCTAAGCTGAATGCTCTGGTCATAATTCTTTCCTCCTATTGATCAAAGAAACGGAATATCGAATTCTTCTTCGTCCGGCAGCTCGTTGCCCGACTTCTCTTTCGGCGGCTCCCGCGCGCGTGTCGGCGTCGGCTCCGTCACGTACCGCCACGACCCGTCGATGCCTTGTATGCGCGCGATGGGCGGCACGCCCTTATGAATTTGGTCGACGGAATAAGATTTGTTCGGCTTGATCGACAGCAGAATTTTGCCGTTGTGCTCGAACTCCTCGCCGTCGCACAACACTCCTATCAGCAGCCCCTTCAGCGACTTCTCGTCAAAGATTTTGCCGTTGCAGTGCTCGGCCAGATCGTATCCGGCATTGGAACGCTCGAAATTTTTCAGCAGTCTCTTGAACAGACCCGCACTCTTGCCGTCCGACAGCTGATACATTCTCAACCACTTAGGATCGTAGCCCATATCCGCTCGGTGATCGTTGTCTCGCGTGTACCAACCGCTGAACGGGCCCTCCGCAATGTCGAGATCGAGCACCAACATCGGTCGCCCGCTCTTTGACAGCGTCGCCTTCGACAGCACTACCTTGCACACGTACGAGTCGGGCGGCGGCTTTTGAAAATCGCCCGCCTCCGACAGCGTCTCAAAATCGTCGGGCAGTTGCATTCTTTACCCCTCCTCGAACTCGATCAGCCGCGCTATCACTTCCGCTATGTCATTCTCCACCTTCTCGGGCAGCGCTCCGATCGGCGCCTTCGCCGTCGATTTTTGCGGCGTCGTCTCGAACCAATATTGCGCTCCGTCCGTCTTCGCATACAGCACCGTCGTGAACAGGCTTTCGAGCACGATTCGTTTCAACTTCTGACCGGACGTGCGCACTTGCGAAAAGATTTCCGCCCCGTTCTGGTCGCGCTCGATGTCCACGTGCCCGATGAACACCACAGTGAGATCGTCTCGATACGACGCCGCCTGCTTGACCGTCTCAAAGATGCACGCCGCAAGGTCTTGATATTTGTCAAAGCCCTTCTCCTTCCGTCGACGGAACTCGTCCGTCACCATCAACGTCGATATCCCGTCCACCACGATCGTCTTGATGTGCTTGTACGGCTCGCCGGTGGCGACGGCTCGAATGAGGAACGGCACTGAGATTTTCGTGTGAGGATCAAGTTCGTCGGTGCGGAAATAATTTTTGTTGTCGGCGTTGTAATTTTTCCTCCAGCCGCGCCACGAAAGACCCTTGCCGTCGCAATCGATGAAAAATGTCGATGCGGGATCGAGATTCCGACACGATGTCGTTTTGCCCGCCCCCGATTGCCCGTAAATCAGGATCGTCCGGCTCATTCAATCACTCCTTCCCGCTATGATGCACTCGTCGGCAATCGCATACAGCGGCGCGATGTACGGGTTATCTTCGTCGAGCTGCTCCACGTACCACTGCTCATAGCCGCGCTGCCAAAATACGCGCCACTTCGCTATGACGCCGAACAGATCATTTTCTTCGGCAAGCAGATCGCCTTCGTAAATTTCGTCGCCGTTGGCGTCCTCGTAGCCCGTCGCGCGCCTCATTTTTTCCTCTCCTTCGGCGCGAACCTATACTGCACGCAGCAGCGGTCGAACACCTGGTGCACGTTGCCTTCGCGAGGGAAGAGCGGATCGCGGGCAATGTCGTTTGCCAGATTGCCTTCGGGCGTGTCTGTTCCAAGGTGCGTACGCATCAGCCAGTCGTAAAATGTGATGCCGTAAGGGCTCATTCCACCACTCCTTTTCGGTGGAGGCGTTTCGTAAGCGGACTGAGGCGTGCCGGATATGCAAGGATACGGAGATCAAGGGTGTCGAAAGCGATAAACCTTTCATCCCACAAACCGTACCAGCGGCAGCCGTAGGGACGCGGGCGGATGTAGGGTACGTTGCGGTATTTCACCTCCCAATGCTCGCCCTGCCTGACTTTCTTGCTGCGCTCGGGCGTGAGAATGTCGCCTTCGCGGATGGGCTTGCCGTGGCTGTCGACGAAGCCCGTAAAACGTTTCAGTTTCATACGAAATTCCTCCTTTCAAATTAGAGCGCGTAGCGGGCGACGAAGGAAAGGGATGCACAAAGCTCCGTCGACCCGCCGCACGACGACCTGCTCACCGTGTCGAAGGCAGGGTTTCACCTTCTTTCATAAAAAAATTTTTTAGTGAAATCCCTGAAGTCGTCGGGCGCTCACGTAAAGGCTCCGCGCGGGAGCCCTTAATGTCAACGTCCGAAGCGGTTCTCGAGTTTGGTAAGAATGAGGTCGATGGCGGAGATGTCGATGATGAGGAAGCCCTTTTTTACGTCGAGTTTGAAGGGCATGAATCGTTTGACGACGTCGCCGACGGCAGACTGCTCGCCGATGCGAAGTGGCTTGTCGGCGTAATGAGCGTCGATGGATGAGACGAGATGTTTGACGGCGGTAAGGAGATTGACGGTGTCGTTTAGGTTATTGATCTCGAAAGGTCTGAGATGCAATTGGCCGAGCTTTAGTTCGGCTTGACGGATCAGGTAGTTGAGCGTCTTATGAAGGCGCTCGCAACGGATTTTCAGCATGCGGCTCATCCTCTCTGAGTAATTCTGCCGGTTCTGGCATTGACACGGGCGTTTTTTGGGGGCGTTCTGACGTAAGTGAGTAGCATCCGATGATCGGCGGTGTCGAGCGCGGTGCGGAGGTATCTGTCGGGCCATTTGGTAAGAGCGTTGGCGAGGAAGTGCTCATCGACGGTGATGTCGTAAATCTTCTCGTAAGCCTTCTTCGGAGCAATCAATTCGATCTGCACGCGCCAGAGATTGTCGTCGGTGACGGTCTCCTTTATTTTCTGATAGACGGAGTCGGGGTTGAGCAGGTAGCTCGTGCGGAAGTGATTATCGCGTGTGGATTGAGTGATCTTGAAATCCTTGGCGTGATGCTCACGAGAGATGCGATCGATGTTGGCGACGTTGAAGGCGGCTCGAGCCTCGGCAAGATCGGCGGCGGCAAGATGCTCGCGCTGATCGTCGGTGAGCCGCGCGTCGTCGTCACGAATGTCGATGCGCATGATCTTCGACATGATGAGTTCGTTGACGGCTTGAAAGGTCTGTTTGACGGCGAAATTGCGGGTGGCATTGATGAAGCGCTCGGCGTCAATGCGGTCGTGTAAGAGGAGATTGCGTAGCGTATCGACGGGTCTGTAGCCGATTTGGATGGGCAACAACATCAGGCGTGCCTCCTTTCCTTGATCAAGAGATTGGTTTGAACGACGAGCGCTTGCAATTGGCGCAGCGTCGGTAAAAAGACGTCGTCTTTGAAGCTGCGGCGTCGGAGCATCCAATCCTCGTCGCGTGCGGTGTCGACGGAGCGGGCGATGAAGCGGAGCGCGACGTCGTCACGGACGAACAGTCCTTTGTTGCGAAGTTTGGTATCGACGTTGAAGATGTGCTCATTGATGCGCAGCGCGTCGTCGATGTTACTCCAGTTGGGGTAAGTGACGGTGCCTTTTTTTGTTTGACGGATGAAGCAGTGCCCGAGACCGATGGCGATATCCTTGACTTGGAAGAAGATGGCGCCGTCGGAGAAAACGGCGACTTGTAATCCGTTGACGCGGTGAATGTTGCGTGGTGGCGTGTCGATGGAGGGAATGATGAGCGTATCTTTCATGATGCAGGACCTTTCTAATCGTCGAGAGATGCGTCGGTGGCGGCGAGAATTGCGATGATGATGACGTTGAAGAAGAAGAACGGTAGGCGCTCCTCGAGGAAATTTTGAGTGGCGCAGATGGCGGCGAGTGCGATCAGAACGCGCGCGAGGAAATGAAACATCTGATTACTCATCAGATCGCCTCCGAATTAAAGATTTGGTTGACCTTGACGCCGGTGTCGGGTTTAGCGCCGCGTTTCTTTGTGGGTCATGATTTTCTCCTTTCAAGCAGATTTTTTGAATGCCGACAGTTATGTATTTGTTGTTATGCATAATTACGCTTCGTGACACAAAAAAATCTTCGGATCGACATTCAAAGCGTCCGAGAGTTTTTTGATGGTAGAACTTTTAGCATCAGCGGATTTGCTATTCTCCAATAATGAGATGGCGACGCGTGAAATTCCGCCTCTCTTCGCAAGTTCTTCCTGACTAATTTATGCTTCTTAGCACAATCTCTTCAATTCCTTTCAATCAAATCACTTTCACTCCTCGTGTAAAAGAAATTATGCTTACGTAATCAGATTATTTAAAGCAAAAAACTTTTGTCAACAGCTATTTACATTTTTTAGTTATCTTGTATAATAAATTTTACAAAATGAAGAAAGGGGTGTTGAAAATGAGAGTGGGAGAAGCAATAAGAAAATATCGTGAAGAACATTCGATGTCGACGGCGGACTTCGCTCGAATGGTGGGATTGAGCCGCCCCTATGTTTATATGTTGGAAGTCAACAAAAATTCGCGTGATGGAAAGCCGATTATTCCTTCGACTGCCACCTTAATGAAGGTGTCGAAAGTGCTCAACATTCCTTTTACCGATCTGATTGACGAGCAAATGCTAGAGCGTGCGGAGCTTCCGAAAGCGACGGCGACAGATGAACGTTCAGTAATAACTCAGTTTCGTAAACTAAATGATGCCGATAAACAAACCATTTGCATGATGATAAATCGTTTTTTGGAACCGTCCGAAGTTTCCGCTCACGCATAAAAAATGGAGCCTATACTAGGTCTTTTTGCTCTCGCGACGGAACTTTTTAGTGATGCTTGTAATGGGCATTGGTGATACTTCTTTACGAAAGAAATGGTTAATGTTAGGTCTACAGTTTTATGTACTTAACTTTTAGGGTAAAAAAAAATCTTGGGAGCAACGTTTAAAGCCTCCGCAAGTTTTATAATAATGGAGTATTTAGCGTCAACAGACTTGCCGTTTTCGAGCAAGGAGATTGCAACGCGAGAGATACCAGCTTTTTTCGCCAATTCCGGATCACCGATCAGTACATGCCGCTGACACCTTCGCTCATGCTGATGAAAATATTTTTCTTCTGAGTGTAAGCGTTGAGAATCATCTTATGCGTCTCGCGCCCGATGCCCGACTTCTTATATCCGCCGAACGGCGAGCCCGCCGGCAGATCGTTGTAAGCGTTGATCCACATGCGCCCCGTCTCGATCGCCCGCGCCACGCGCAACGCCCGATTGATGTCCTTCGTCCAGACCGCGCCGCCCAAGCCGTATTCGCTGTCGTTGGCCATCGCTACAACTTCGTCCTCGTCGTGGAACTTGATCACGACCGCCACCGGTCCGAAAATCTCTTCGCATGCCACCGTCATTTTATTATTGACGTCCGCTATCAACGTCGGCTGCATGAACGCTCCGTTTTCGCCGCCTTCGACCACAGCCGCCGCGCCGCCGGTGATCACCTGCGCGCCTTCCTTCCGACCGATCTCGACGTACTTCAAAATCTTTTCGAGCTGCCGTTTATCGATCTGGCTGCCCATCTGCGTATCGCGCTCCCAAGGCAGACCGACTTTGACGCTCTCGAATTTTTTCTTGAGCGCGTCGACGAATTTATCATAGAACGTGTCCTGAACGAAAATACGCGACCCCGCACAGCACACCTGCCCTTGATTGAAGAGAATCCCCATGCAGGCGCCGTCGATCGCCTTTTCAAAATTACAATCGTCGAAGTAAATGTTCGCCGACTTGCCGCCCAGCTCCAGCGTCGCGGGGATCAATTTCTTCGCCGCCGCCTCCGCCACGGAATATCCGACCTCCGTCGAGCCGGTGAACGCCAGCTTCCGAATGTCGGGATGGTCGAGAATGTATTGACCGGTTGAGCCGCCGCCACCCGTGATGATATTGAGCACGCCCGCAGGCAATTCGTTTTGAATCAGTTTCATAAACTCGAGGATCGACAGTGAGGTCGTCGACGACGGTTTGAAGATGATGCAGTTGCCCGCTCCGAGCGCCGGCGCCAACTTCCACGCGCCCATCAGGAAGGGGAAATTCCACGGGACGATTTGTCCGACCACGCCGATCGGCTCGCTCAAGATGAGGCTCAATTTGTCGTCGGCAAGCATCGACGCCGAGCCTTCCTCCGCGCGGATCACGCCCGCGAAGTAACGGAAATGATCGGAGCTCAACGGCACGTCGGCGTTCATCGTCTCGCGGATGGGTTTGCCGTTGTCGAGCGTCTCGATCATCGCAAGGTGCTCGGCGTTGGCGTCAATGATGTCGGCGATCTTGAGAAGGATCGTCGCGCGCTCGACCACGCCGACTTTCTTCCACGCGGGGAATGCCGCCCACGCCGCTTTGACAGCATCATCTACGTCCGCCTTCGACGCCGCCGCGCACTCCGCCATGAACTCGCCGTTCGACGGATTGTAGACCTTGAAAGTTTTGCCGCCCTCGGCGTCGCGCCACTCGCCGTTGATGTAGAGTTGGTAGCGATCCTGCCAAATTTTTTTCACGTCGGACATGTAATTCACTCCTTCGATTTTGTTGATCACATTATACATTGTTTGAGTCGATCCGTGTCAAGAAAATTTTTATAGGGGGCGCCGCTCAATGCTCCCACCCACGGAGCGCGGCGCCCAACAGAGCTCGAGGTTCCCACCCCGCGTTGGCGGCGCCCTCTTATCCGTTGCTCTCCGCGCGGAGATTTTTTTGTTGCAAATTCCCGATCGAAAATATAAACTTACCGAAAATCAAAGGAGGCGATGAGTTATGATCCCTGTCGCCATCAGCACCCTGTTCAGTATCGGCAGCGCCATCAAAACCGCCGGCGACGCAATCAAAGCCGTCGATACCGTTGTCGAGACCGTAGATAAATTCGCCGGCACCGACAAAATTGACGCCGACGATTATATTCTTCGCGTCGTCACGAGCACCGTCGTCAAAATTAAGGAGGCGCGATTCGAGACCGAACGCAGCCTCGAGCGCCTTCGTCGTACGAAAAAATATATCACCTCCGACAGCATGCAACGCTTTATCGATCAATTTTCCCGCGTTAATTCGATTGACTTCCCTCAAAATGCGCCGCCCGATAATTTCTTCGTCCAACCGTCCGAGCTCGAGGCGATGTTTGAAAATGTCAATCTCAATCGAGACACCGCGCGGAAGTTTGAGACTGAAGGCAAACAGATTTGCTCGTACCTCGACGAGATCAAAGACCGCGCCGATCAAACCAACGCACGCCTCTTGACGCTCGACAGCAAACTTTCAAACGCCGTTGACGAGATGGAATTCGTGATCGATCGCTACGGCGCCGACGGGAGTAAAATTCCAAACGACGCCATGGAAAAATTGTATCACGCGCTCCAGATCGCCAAGAAGATCAAGACGATCATCGATACACCCCTGTTGTCCGACGGCGGCAAATAATTTTTAGTCTTATCGTCGCGCTCCGCGCGGAGTCGATTTTTTTTATTGCAATTTCGCGGTCGAAAATATAAACTTACACGTTGAAGGAGGCAAGGGCTCGGAGCATTTTTTTTATTTCAATTTCCGCGCCCGCATTGTAATGAACGATACCGTCAACGATCCCAATAAGGTTTATCCTTGGTACCTCAAGCTGAAGTTCATCGTCTGCGCCGGCTTCGGCGTCTTTATGTTTATCTTTCCAATCCCCGACGGCGAAACCACATCGACCGGCGTCAACATCTTGACTCAAATGCTCGACGACGCCGTCCGCGAATATGCTCATTGGTCGCTGTTCATGTTCGTCGTCGTGTCCGCAATCGGCGCGCTCCTCTGTCAATTTCATCGCCCCGCGTTCGTCACGCGCATCGATTGGATTCGCGACACTTTCTGCATTTCCGTCCCGTATCTGATCACCCGACTGTTCGCGCTCTTCGTCATGATCTGCGTCACGTTTGAAGTCGGTCCCGAAGTCATTCGCTCTGAAGACATCGGCTTGCAAATGGCGTCGCTCTCCTACACTCTGATTGCGCTCGCCTTCGTTTTGAGCTTCGTCCTGCCGTTTTTGACGGAGTCGGGCATCATGGAATTTACGGGCATCATCTTAAAACCGTTGGTGCGTCCGCTGTTTCGAGTGCCCGGGCGCGCGTCCGTCGACCTGATCACATCGTGGCTGGCGTCATCGAACACCGCCGTCCTGATCACCGCCGAGCAGTATCGCGCGGGATATTATTCGATGCGCGAATCGGCAACCATCATGACGAATTTTTCATTGGTGTCGATCCCGTTCTGCATGGTCGTCGCCGAAACTTTAAATTTGAGTGAGCACTTCGTGTCGATGTACGCGATCGTGACGGGGATCGGACTTTTCATTGCAATCATTTCGCCGCGCTTCTGGCCGCTCGGCTCGATCCCCGACTCCTACGCCACCACGAAAAAAATCAATGAGGACGTGCCGCAAAACATTTCGCTGCTCGATTGGGCGATCCAAGGCGCGCTCGAGCGCATCAAATTGTTCCGATTGGATATGGCGTTGGCGAGCGGCGGCATCATGGCGGTCGGCATTATCTTCGACCTGATCCCGATCGTCATTGCGTGGGGCACCGTCGGCACGTATCTTGCGGGCGAAACGTCGATCTTCCAATGGCTGTCATATCCGATGGGAATGTATTTAAGTGTGCTCGGCGTGGAGGACGCGTTCCAAATGGCGCCGGCAACTCTCGTGGGCTTCATCGACATGTTCATCCCGTGCCTGATCACCGCCGTCGACGCGCCGATCAAGACGCGCTTCATCGTGGCGGTGCTGTCGCTGGTGCAGATCATTTATCTGACGGAGGTCGGCTCAATCATCGTCAAGGCGAACGTCGGGCTCGACATAAAGAGGCTGTTCGGGATATTCATTGAGCGGACATTGATCGCGTTGCCGATCATCGTGTTCTTCGCCAACATGATGTTCTAGTTGAGGTAGCGCGCAAACACCAATTCGAAATCGGTCTTCTCGCCGGTGAATTGGTAGTAGTATGCATCGACCTCAAAAATGTTTTCGAGATAAGGCACGCCCTTCTGAGCTTGAGTGACCCGCTCGATCAGATCGGGACCGCCGCGCTCGCGCAGGAACTCAAATTGATCGGCGTGCCGACACTCGTGCAGAGTGATCTCCCGCACCAGCCTGAGGCTCTTCAAAAATCCGAAGTCCTCGGAGCATCTTTGAATTGCCGACAGACTGAAGAAGACGCAACCATGCAAACCGCCGTCGGCAGCCTGCTTGTTCGACATGGTGAAGCCCGTGAGATCGTCGGGATCGTCGAGCGGGCAAACTTCATTGTGCATGTCAATGATGTCGACGGGCATGACGTCGAAGATCACGCAATCGTAATCGTCTCTGAGATTTTGTTCGACGGTCTTGACGATGATGCGCGACATGAAATCGAACGTCAAAAATTTTTCCTTGAGCCGTTTGGAAATGAAATCGAACATGGTAATCCCTCCACGGTCGATTATAATACACTATCAACAATTGAAAGTCGCTCGACGGGCGACAAAATTTTTTTGAGAGGTGATTGGCTGATGGCAATCAAACTATCGAAGGGGCAGAAGATCGATCTGACCAAGAATAATCCGTTGCTCAACCGAGTGATGATCGGCTTGGGTTGGACAGCGGGGCAAGGGCTCGATCTCGACACCGCCGCTTTCCTGCTACGCGCGGACGGCAAGGTTGATTCCGATGAGGATTTTGTATTCTACGGCAACGCAAATCATCATTCCGAAGGCGTGATTCTGAACAGTGACGGTTCGATTGATATTAATCTCGATAAAATTCCGCGCCACGTCGAAAAAATTTCGCTGACCGCTACGATTTACGACGCCGATAACCGCAGACAAAATTTCAGCATGATTCGCGGCGCATTCTTGAAGATTTTCAGCCTTTA
>CALGGP010000230.1 GCA_937915885.1 uncultured Selenomonadales bacterium
GAGCGCCGTCGCCGACGCGGGCGGGATGTTGAGCGGCTGTCGGTGCTTTGCGAAGGGCGGGCGCCGCCGACGCGCGATTGGAAGCCGCCTCCTTATTCGGGCGCCGCACTTATCGAAGGTTGAGCGCCGTCGCCGACGCGGGCGGGATGTTGAGCGGCTGTCGGTGCTTTGCGAAGTGCGGGCGCCGCCGACGCGCGGGTAGAAGCCGCCTCCTTATTCGGACGCCGAGCTTATCGACGGTCGGGGCGCCGACAACGCGGGTGGGAACAACGACCTCCGTTGGGCGCCGACATCGGGGGGCGGGAGCGTTGGCGGCGCCCACAAAAACTTTTAGATCAAATATTTCTTAGAGATAATCGGCAAGGGTCTGCGGGAGAATCCGTCCGCCCATCGACAGCGACAAATTGTAAAGCATCTGCTGAGTCATCAAATCCATCGCCAGTTGAGCCACGTCCGTTGCACTGACATTGGTGATGTCGTCGGTAATATTATCCTCCTGCTTGTCGAGCATCGTCGCAAAACTTTCGTAGAGCTGTGCGCGCGTCCCAATCCGCGTCTCCGCAAAGGTGATCGTGCTGCTCGAGACCTTTGCGACCGTGATCCCGTCGCTCGACGCCCACTTCATATTCGCGTTTTCAACCTGCTTTTGGACGGTGAGCATCTGATTAAGCATCGCCGCCCCCGAGCGCTCATTGCCCGAGTTATCGTCATCAAATATATCCGTCCCGAACAAATCAAAGCCTGTCGCGTTGACCGTGTCCGACGTTTGATCCGCCGCCCCGTTGAGCTTCACCATCGAAATGTACCGATCATCGCCCGCATAATCGACAATCTGTTGCTTGATCGTCGTAAAGTGCAACACCTTCGTCGCGTGCATCGGCACTCCGTTCTCGTCGCGTTTCACCACGGGGATCGGATTGCCTTCATCATCGTACTCGTCGCTTTCTTCTTCATATTGGAACTCATTCTGCAACTGCATCAGAATGTTGTTGGCGGCAACGCCCGAGCCCATCGGAGTATCGTCCTTCAAAATGCCGCGATTATCGAAGTAGTCACTCACGCGAAAGCCCGTCGGATTGCCCACCTGACTGAGCGTCTCCTCTTGATAAATGCCCACGTCGAGATATCCGATGCGGAATTGCTCCTTATTGCCGCTGATAAAATTGTCGGGGTCCTCATCGATCAGCTTCGACGTGCCGAGCGCTACCGCATCTTTATATCCTTCATCCATAAACTGTTTCGTGTAAAGACTGCCGTCAAGAGTGTCGAGATAATACGTATTGCCGTCGTCATCTTGGAGCGTGAGCATTTGCGTGACGCTCGTCTGCACATCGACGTTTTTGCCTCTGAAGAACGCCACCTGCGAATTGTCGAGCGTCTTCGCCAGCCCCCGATCGACTTCATGATCCGACAGCGTAAACGGCTTCGTCAAATCGCGCTGCCCCGAGAACAGATACCGATCGCCCTCCTGACTGTTGGCGGTCGACACCACCTCTTGAATCTGCACCATCATCTCTTTCGAGATCGCCATCATATCCGACTCGTTGTTGGAATCGTTTGCGGCGTCGACGGTCTTGCCCGTGAACGTCTGCATGATCTCCGAAATGTGATCGAGTGCGGAGTTTGAATGGTTCATCCAACCGAGCGCATTGTCGACATTGCGACGATACTGCGCGTTTTCGTCGAGACTGTTTTGATAGCGCAACAGTTGAGAGTATGCAAGCGAGTCGTCCGACGGGCGATGAATGCTGTTGCCGTCGGCGTCCTCGAACAGTTTCGTTTGCTTTTGATATGCGCGGTTCAGCGAGTGCTGATAATTGAACATGAATTGCGTGCTGCTCATTCTTACCGGCATTGAAATTCACTCCTTCCGTTATCTGCCGACGACGCCGATGTTGTTGACGAGGCGGTCAAGCATCTCGTCCATGACCGTCAACATTCTCGAGCACGCGCTGAATCCTTTTTGGAATCGGAGCATGTTCGTCAATTCTTCGTTCCAATCGACGCCCTGTTCGGAGTCGCGCCGGTTTACCGGCATCGAAATTCACTCCTTCCGTTATCTGCCGACGACGCCGGTGTTGTTGACGAGGCGGTCGAGCATCTCGTCCATGACCGTCAACATTCTCGAGCACGCGCTGAATCCTTTTTGGAATCGGAGCATGTTCGTCAATTCTTCGTTCCAATCGACGCCCTGTTCGGAGTCGCGCCGGTTTACCGGCATCGAAATTCACTCCTTCCGTTATCTGCCGACGACGCCGGTGTTGTTGACGAGGCGGTCGAGCATCTCGTCCATGACCGTCAACATTCTCGAGCACGCGCTGAATCCCTTTTGGAATCGCAACATGTTCGTCAACTCTTCGTTCCAATCGACGCCCTGTTCGGAGTCGCGCCAGTTTTGAATTTGCGTCATGACGGCGTCCTGCGTTTCGAGCTTGACATCGATCGTCTCCGCCTCGATGCCCAATCGCGCCATCGACGAGTTATAAAAACCGTTGAGCGAGACGCTTCTGATTGCGCGGGTCGTGGTGCGGGTGCCGTCGAGATTTTTTTGCGTATAGAGATCGCTGATGCGTAATCCGTCCGAAAGATCGCCGCGAAGATCGAGCAGCGCCGTGTATTTTACGATGTCCTCGTCCTTGACGTAGCCCTGATGATCGCCCGCCGAAATGTTGAACAGATCGCTCATGAAGACGGCGTTGCGACCGTCGGCGGTGTCGTCGTCGGCAGTCATCTTTGCGGCAACCAGATTCGAGCCGTCGGTGCCGTCGAAAATGCTGTTGACGACCATGGCATCGATGATCGCCGTGCCGCTGATGCGATTCTCCGTCAGATCGGCAACGCGCGTGCCGCCCATCGTCGTGGTGCTGCCGGTTGCCGTGCACGCGTCGAATTGCGGTCTGCCGTCGATTGTGGTCGTGCCCGCCTCTTTGTAGCACAGCAGATAGCCGCGCCCGAACTCGTCACGCTGATAGACGTAATAAACATCGTCGGCGCCGTAGAAATTTACGCCGGTGTAATTGCTCGTGTCGCCGTCGGCGTTGCTCTTGACGAGCCCGTAGCCCGCCTTGTGCTGCTCGTTAAACGTCGACATAAAAAATGCCGCCATGCTCGCGATGTCGTCAATGTAAGACTTACTGACGCGGATTGCTTCCATTTCGCCGCCGAGGCTGCCGGTCGTCGGCGCGTAAACGATATCGCTCTGGTCGACGTGGATCGTAAAATCGGTGACGCCATAATCGACGCCGTAATCGCGGCTCGAAACGCCGTGCGTCAACGACAGCGTGAGTTTCGTGACGCCGTTGACTATATTGATGCCTTCGCTGCTGAGCGTAAATTTGCCGTCGGGCTGTTCGGACACAACCACATGCATATACTCCGACAGCTGATCGACGAGCAGATCGCGCTGATCGCGGAGATCGTTTGCGTTCGAGCCGACGACCTCACGCGCGGCGATCTGCTGATTGACGTTGACAATTTTATCGGTAAGTTCGTTGACTTCGCCGAGCCGAATGCGGAGCGAGTCGTAAGTCGCATCGATCTGATTCTGCAGTTCGGTCGTCGCATACTTGAAAACGCTGGCGACAACCTTGCCCTGCTCGATCACCTGCACGCGATTGGCGGTCGTGCTGGCGTTCGCCGACAGGTCGACCCACGACTGATAGAATTGCGACAGCGCGTTTTGAATGCCGGTGCCGTCGCTGTCATCGAAAATCGCCTCGAGCTTGTCATAATTGGTTTGGATCGCCTTGTAATAATTGTCGTTGGCGGTCTCTTGACGGTATTGTTTATCGGCGTAAATGTTTCGAGCGCGCGTGATCGACAGCGCCTCAACGCCCGTGCCGACCTCGACGTAGCCGAGCGCCGAAGTCATTTGCACGCTCGCCGTCGGCGTCAAGTTCACCCTCTGACGCGAATAGCCTTCCGTGCCCGCGTTGACGATGTTATGTCCGGTCGTGTCCTGCATCGCCTGATGCGCGAATATGCCGCGCACCATGGTGTTGAGACCGGAGAATGTCGCTCTCATCTTGTGATCACTTCCCTAATCAAATATTCGCGTTGAAGATCGAACGTCCGCTCCGCGCGGAGGGCGCCGCACCGGTTTTGCCGTATGTCGGACCGACCCTTGCCGCCGACATCACGTTAAGATTGAAGTCGATGAAGTTTTTCGAGTTGACGAGCAGCATGCTCGCCGTCACCGGCCGCCTTTGCACGTCCGGCTGAAGCGCTCCGACCTGGCTCAACAGCCGTCGAGCCACGGCGCTTTCGACGGAGTCCGCCTGTCGATCGATGTATTCACTGATGTTATCGATCCGCGCGGATTTTAAAAATGATTGCAGTCGGGCGTCCGTTTTCGACAGCTCCGGCATCACCGCCTCGATCGATTGCACCGTCGACGTGACGCCGTTGCCCGCCGACGATTGCTTGAGATCGGAGATCAATTCGTCCAACAACTCGACCAGTCGTCGCAGGAGAAATAATTGTTCGCGGAGATTTTTTATCACCTTATCCATTGCATTACGCCTTGAAATTAAAATTCTTGCGATACGTGACGCCGGTGCCGCCCTTATTTGAATAAGTTTGATCGACCGTCGCGCCGCCGATTCGATTCAAATGGAAGTTCACCGCATCGAGCGCCCCTTGTGCGAGTATCTGATTGTTGTCTCTCAATCGGATTGTCTCCTCGACATTCGCCGACAATTGACGGTGCAGCGTCCTCAACTGCTCCTCGATTGCGCGCGTCGGCGCCGATGCGATGAACTCTTCCATTCGAGTCTCCGGCGTAACCCGCGGATCGGATTGCGCCATTTGCGATAAGATTTTTCCGCGCCGGTTCTCCAGACGTTGTATTTTAGATATCAATAATTGCTCCTCGTCGAGAATTCTCGAGAGTTCTTTCATGTCGATGTTGACGAGCGCGGCGTGTTTGCGCTTGCCGAGCGCGATTGCCGATTCGTAAGCGTCCGTGAGTTTTATGAACACTTCCGTCAAATTTTGCCACAACGAATTGTCCATCGCTCACCTCAATGCACGCCCAAAATGCCCGCCGCTATGTCCGTCGACGACGCGAAGTACGATCCGTCCGCGATCCGCGCGCTGTACTCTTCGACCTTGTCCTGCCGCACTTCGCTCGACTGCCGGAGCCGACGGAGCATGTCATTGAACGTTTGCGTTTCCGCCGAGAGCATCATCTCGTCGCGGAACGAGCGCACCGCCTGAGTACGCGTCTGTCGCGCGGGAGAATACGTGTTGAGCTGATAGAGAGTCGACAATGAGTTGACGCTGTTGTTTATAGGCATAACCTTTCACCACCTGAAAACTTTTACCACGATCCCTGTTTGGTTTGGCGTCCCTGCCGCTTCAACCTTGTTATCGAATTATGACGGCGCTTCCTTAAGCCGCTTAATCGGTCGCGTTTCATCGAATAATTTTTTTCGTCCGTCCGCTCCGTCGACGAGCACTGCAGGGCTGTGAAAGGCGCCGCCCTTCGACCAATTTTCGCCCGTCCGATCCGTCGGCGAGCACTGCTGGGCTTTGAAAGGCGCCGCCCTTCGATCGATTTTCGCCCGTCCGATCCGTCGGCGAGCACTGGGGGCTTTGAAAGGCGCCGCCCTTCGACCGATTTTCGCCCGCCCGTCCGTCGGCGAGCACTGCGGGGCATTGAAAGGCGCCGCCTTTCGACCGATTTTCGCCCGCCCGTCCGTCGGCGAGCACTGCGGGGCTTTGAAAGGCGCCGCCTTCGACAGATTTTCGCCCGCCCGTCCGTCGGCGAGCACTGCGATCCTTCGGAGGCGGCGTTGAGCGATCGAAACCGACGCAAAAAAATTGAGCCTCTCACGTGAGAGACTCGAGCCGTTTCATTATAATTTAGCACCATTGATCGCGACTCACTTTTTGATGAGCCAAATATTTTTCTTTATTGGTCGGAACGACAAGATTTGAACTTGCGACCCCTACCACCCCAAGGTAGTGCGCTACCAAACTGCGCTACGTCCCGATCGGTCTAGAGTGTAGCACATTCTTTTTCGGATTGCAACAATTTTTTTGAGCCGACGATGCTCGGCGCGAAGCCCATGATTTTGGTATCGCGCTTGGCGTACATCTCGCTCGTGTTCACGTCGAAGTCCTCAAGAATCAGCTCGAGCAGCTGTTCTTTGGTGAAGTCGCCGCCCTTTTTATACAGCCGTTGATCCTGTTTCATCATCGCCTGCTCGAACAGATTGCGGACGAACCGCCCGTTCCCGAAGTTTTTGTGTTTGCACGCCTTGACGAAAATCTGTCGGCACTCCGCAAACACTTCCTCCGACGCCGTGTAATGTTTATCCTTCATCATCAGCTTCAAAATGTCGAGCAGCTCATCGGGATTGTAATCGGGGAAATTCAAATGGAAGGCGATTCGGCTCCGCAATCCTTCATTCCGATCGAGGAACTCCTTCATTCGATCGGTGTAGCCCGCGAAGATCACGATCACCTGATTGCGCTTATTCTCCATCTCTTGCACGATCGTATTGATCGCCTCGTCGCCGTAGAGCCCGTGATCGTCGTCGACCAGCGAATATGCCTCGTCGATGAACAGCACGCCGCCCTGCGCTTGACGAAATTTCTTTTGGACGATCTTAGCCGTCCAGCCGACGTACTCGCCGACCAGATCGCCGCGCCCGCACTCGACGAACCGCCCCGTCCGAAGCACACCCTCTTTGTTGAGTATGTCCGTCAACAGCCGCGCCACCGTCGTTTTCGCCGTGCCCGGATTGCCCATAAAGCACATGTGCCGCGTCTTATTGATCCGACGCAAGCCCATCTCGAGCCGCAGTTTCATCATTTTGTGCGACGCGATTATCTGATCGATCAGCGCCTTCTGTTCTTTCAATCCGATCAGCGATTGCAGACGATGATACGCGTCCGGCTTTTCATTCTCCGATTCGTCCGTTGTCGAGACCGTGTCGAGCTGCTTATACGCCCGATAAATTTTCTCCTTCAGACTGCCGCTGTAAAGTTTGTCGTGAATGCGGAAAATATCCGACGCCCGAAAACTCGTCCGCTCGCCCAGCGCCTCCTCCAACTCCGCGTCGCTGTAAAGATTCGTGTCCGATTTTCTCTCGAGCGCCTTCAAATACTCGAACGCCTGTTTGCGATCGCCCGCGCCCTCCTGCAATTCGATCAGCGTCACGTCGTCGCTCAACGCCCCGAACAATTTCGACGCAAAGCCCGCATTATCCGCCGACTCGACGAAAATGAACAGCGTATTGCGCTGATATTTTTTCACCATCTCGGAAATGTAATCGACGACCGCCTCATAGGAGCCCGCGTAATTCGACGTCTCACTTTTGGCGCCCTGCAGCTCGATCACCACCGCGCAACCTTCGGATTGACTGAGCACGTTTTCAAAGTCGTCCTCGCCGTAGCAGTTATGATCGATCTCGAAAATGCGGCTGATGCGCTTGCCGACCACGCGCTTATTGTTATACAAGGCGTTGACGAGCACGCGGATCATTTCCATCGCGGACGTGTGCGAACCGGCGGTGATTTTGTAATGGACGGGCATCCCGTAGAATTTTTTCCGATCGTTTTCGGTTGAGAAAATCCGTTTGAGCTCGTCGATGAAAGTCTGATCGGGCATGAGTTTTTGAGCGCCGGCGATTGTTTGAGCGCAATTCATTCGCTTGATCGGGCAAATCGCCTCCGAAATGCAGAAAGCGCTGTTGCCTCCGAAGTCGAGATGCAACTCGCTCAGCACTCGAAAGGCGTTGAGATATTCGGCGGTATCGCCGCGCGCAAGGAGTTGTTGAAAGGTGTCGGCGGTGATCTCGCGCACGTCGCTCACTTTGATATTTCGGATTGACCAGATGTCCTCGAGTGAGGTCTTCAAAAATTTTTCGAGCTTGGCGTTGGAGGGTTTTTGCAGCTCGTTGACGGCGGCGATGATTGAAAAAGTGCCGGGGATCGCCTGATAGATGAAAGTTTTAAGGGGCTCGGCAATGCGGTTGAGCCCGAGGAGGCTGTTGAAGGTTTCGACATGCTCCTTGAAATTTCGGCGCGTCTTGTGGATATCGGCGGCTTGTTTGTCATCGTAAGTCATCTTGAAATCGTAAAGCAGCATAAAAAATATCCCCTCCCTGCAACGATTTAACATATTGTTATCGACGATCCGCGCGCAAAACTTTAGCGCCGTTCACAAATTCTTGATAGGATTGTCGACGAAATGTATAATCGGCTATCAAATTGATTGGGGGAAAAAAATTTATGTCGATGAAAAAGATTCATACGGACGAGGCGCCGGCGGCGGTGGGACCGTACAGTCAAGCGATAGAAGTCAACGGGCTGATATTTTGTTCGGGGCAAATCGCGATTGATCCGACGGTGGGAAAAATAGTCGCGACGGAGATCGAAGGGCAGGCGGATCAATGCTGTCGGAATGTGGAGGCGGTGTTGAGGGCGGCGGGCGTCGAGCTCGGCTCGGTGGTGAAGACGACGTGCTTTTTGGCGGAGATCGGGGATTTTAAGAAATTCAACGCGGTCTATGAGAAATATTTTGTCGGCAAGCCCGCGCGGAGTTGCGTAGCGGTTAAGGACTTGCCGGCGGGCGCGCTCTGCGAAATTGAATTGATTGCGGCGAAATGATTCGTGCAGAAAATTTGCGCCACGTCTATAAAAGTTCGGCGGGCGATAAGGTCGAGATCGGAGAAGAACACATAATGAAAGCGGAGACCATATTTCCGCTCCTACTCGAAAAGCTGCGCTCCTTCCCGGAGCAAAAGTGCGTCGTCTCGGTGTTCGGCGGCTCAGGCGTCGGAAAGTCCGAGATCGCCTCGCTCCTGTGCTATTATCTGCAGGAAGCCGGGATCGGGGCCTACACCATGTCGGGCGACAATTACCCGCACAGGATCCCGAAATATAACGACGCGGAGCGCGAGAGGGTCTACGCGCAAAGCGGCGAGGCGGGCCTTCGCGCCTACCTCGGCTCCGAGCTTGAGATAAACTTTAAGGAAGTAAACGAGATCATCCGCCTTTTCCACGCGGGCGAGGAGAAAATATATCTGCGCCGCATGGGGCGGACCGAGATCGACCTCTGGTACGATCCGGTGGACC
>CALGGP010000231.1 GCA_937915885.1 uncultured Selenomonadales bacterium
CATAAAAGATTCCTTCGGCGATTGTACAACATAAAAATCTTTTCTTCAACCTCGCGGCTAAAAAATGTCAATAACCTTTTCAACACAGTTTATAATTCCCCTTTTAACTCCCGCAAAAAATTTTTGGCAAAAAATGATTGACAAAGTGTTTCGTCTTGCCGTATCGTTGAAGAAATTTTTTTTGGGGGTCAAGCGATGAGAAAAATTTTGACGATAGATGTCGGCGGCACTTTTATTAAACACGCGCTCATGGACGAGCACTCAAATATCCTCGAGCGCGGTAAAGTTCCGACGCCCAAGTCCAATCGCGACGACTTCATCAGCGCCGTCGTCAATATCCATCGGGCTTATTCCAACGCCGAAGGCATTGCGCTTTCCATGCCCGGCATCATCGACGCCGTCAACGGGGTTTGCATCACCAGCGGCGCACTCGAATATAACAACGGGCTCCGCGTCATCGATACTCTTCAGTCGATCGTCCCCGTCAAAATCACCGTCGAAAACGACGCGAAATGCGCCGCGCTCGCCGAAGCCTCCATCGGAGCGCTCGCCGACGTCAGCGACGGCTTTGTTTTGATCTTCGGCACCGCGATCGGCGGCGCTTTTATCAAGGATCATAAAATTCATCGCGGCTCCCATTTTTCCGCCGGCGAAGTCTCTTTCACCATCACCGACATCGACGGCAGTCCGACCGAAGAAAATTTTTGGGGCTTCCAATGCGGCGTCCCTCAACTGCTCGAAAGCTACGCTCAAAAAATAAATTCTCCCGTCGAAAATGTCAGCGGCGAAAAATTTTTTGACGCCGTCAATCAAAATGATCCCGTCGCCGTCAATTGCCTCGAGCACTTCACCCGTCGGATCGCGATCCAAATTTTTAATCTGCAGATGCTTTTCGATCCTCAACGCTTCGCCGTCGGAGGCGGCATCAGCGCTCAACAATCTTTCATCGATCACATCAATAAAAATATCGATCGGCTCCGCGCGGAGTGTCGATTCAATCTCCCGAGCCCGACCGTCGTCGCTTGCAAATTTCAAAACAACGCAAATCTCATCGGCGCACTTCAACATTTTCTCCCATGAATTGATATTTACATTTCCCGCGCCATGGTGTATTATATTTGATGTATTTTTATCGGCTCGATCATTCAAACGAACGGGAGCAGTGGTATGGGGCTCAGGATTTTAGACAAATATATTTTTCGTGAGGTTGTGCTTGCCTTTCTGTTCGGCATCTGCGCTTTCTCCGCCGTCTTCATCGGCTCCGGCACTCTCTTTAAAATCGCTCGTTACATCACCGATTACGGCGCGTCGTTCTCATCCGTCGTAAAAATTTTCGTCTACGGGCTGCCCGCGATCGTCATGTGGACGTTCCCCATGTCGATGCTGCTCGCCTCCCTCTTGACGTTCGGTCGACTGTCGAGCTCGAGTGAGATCACCGCCATGAAGTCGTGCGGCATCGGCTTCGCTCGAATTGCCGCGCCCGCCATTTTCCTCGGGCTCGTCGTCAGCGGCTGCGCGATCCTTTTCAATGAGCACGTCGTGCCGTGGGCGAATACCGCCTACAACAACGTCCTCTATTACGAGATTCAGGGCAACACCGAGATGAAGTCGCAAGATCACGTCATAGTCAAGGAAATTCGCGACGGCAAAATGCAACGGCTCGTCTACGCTCGAGAATATGAGGCGTCGAGTGAAACGTTGCAGGGCGTGACGATGCAGGAGTTTAACGACGACGGCAAGGTGATTCACGTCGAGAATGCCGAATACGCCGAGTGGAAGGATCAGACGTGGATCATGCATCGCGGGATCATTTATGATATCTCCGAAGACGATCGGACACATACGATGCGGTTTGACAAACAAATGCTGCCGGTCAAGGCGAGCCCGCGTCAAATCGTCCGTGAACAGAAAAAGCCCGAAGAGCTCACGATGAAGGAGCTCAAGGCGCAAATCGAGATCATGAAGACGCAATACGTCAGCACGAGCAAACTTGAGACGGAGCTGTATCAGCGGGTGAGCGTGCCGCTGGCGAGTTTGATCTTTGCGCTGATAGGAGTGCCGCTGGGGCTGCAGCCGACGAGAAATTCATCGTCGATGGGGTTTGCGTTGAGCGTCATCATAATATTTTTGTACTACGCGGTGATGACGTTGGCGAACGCGATCGGTCGGAGCGGGGCGCTGGCGCCAATGTACGCGGTGTGGATTCCGAATGTGATCGGATTGATCTGCGGGATATTCCTGGTCAGGCGCGCATCACAGTAAAAAAGAGGCGCCGACGGAGATTGTTTAAGGGCGCCGTCGGCGCTCCCGCCCACCACCGGCGGCGCCCAACAGAGGACAGTACTGCCCACCCGCGTCGGCGGCGCCACCACAATCGGTTGAAGGCAACACAGCCGCTTACCGTCGAGCGCGGCGATCAATCGTCGTCGGCGGCGCCCGAATCGAGCGATTGAAGGCAATACAACCGCTTACCTTCGAGCACGGCGATCAATCGTCAGCGCCTGCCTTCCGTGGGCGGCGCAAATGGATGGCAGCCAAAATAGTCGGGCGCGCTGTTTCGGAGCCATTTCTGATAAAAGGTACGTGCGCCGTCGGCATGACGTGGGCGGTCGGCACCCAACCGAGGTCGGCGGCGCCCACCGATAAAAGCCCCGCAAAAATAAAACGACGAAATCAAAAAAGGAGAGAGGCAGCCATGAATTTTTTTGAGATGGTCAAGAAGTGGACCGTCAACGATTATCGGACGCAAGGCATCAAGTCCGAAGTCATCATCGATATGCTCATTTCGGAGTTCGTCGCCGAGATCGTCGCTTTCGGTCTCGAGATCGACGTCAAGGATAAATCCAAAATTAAACTCCTCGCCAAGGAATTTCCCATCAAACTCGGCGAAAAGTACATCAAAAATACTAAGGCATCGTATCTGATCGGCGACGACGTCAATCGGAAAATCTATCTGACGGAGCTCAACACCAACGCTTGGAATTTCCCCGGTCGAGACGATCGCGAACAGCTGACGTCGCTCGTCAACGCCGAAGATGACGGCGTCGATAAACTTTGGGACTTCTTCTTTAAGGTGCTCGACCGTCACATCAAACGCCCGACAGAGGAGAGCCGCAAATATTTTTACACACTCCATAAATTGATCGACGGGATCGGATTGCTGCCGTCAATGAAAATGAGCGAGCTCGAAAAGGAAGTCAAGCGCGCCTTCAACGGCTACCAATTGCGCATCATTTATATCAGCATGCCGCCGATCGATGTCGAGGAAAAATCGCTCTCCGACGGTCGAAAACTGTTTAAGGTGATGAGCGTCGTGCATTTGAAGGATATTCTCGACAATCCCGAAGCCTTCAACGAGTACCTTGCCGAAGAAAAAAATGAAAGTTGGGCGTCGACGCGCGAGATTCTCGACGAGATTATGAATTACGTCAAGAAATAATTTTTCGGGCAAAAAAATTTTCGACAGAACACGACACCTGCTCCCGACGAAGGAGAATTGCAATGGCGGAACAAGATTCAAAAATAATATTTTGGGACAGGCATGAGGCGGCGCTGTTGATCGACTTGTGCGTCAAGATTCACGGCAACGAAGTCAAGCGCGCCGACGGGTTGATGAAACTCTCAAAGATGCTCAAAAATCGCGCCAAGCTCATGGGGCGCAAGGTCGATGCCGACTTCCGCAGCGTCGAGCGCATTTCGATCCCCTACGCTATGGTCGAATATCTCATGACTGACGGTTTGCGCGGCGAGCCGGGTGCGTCGCCGATTTTTGCGTCCGTTTATCGCACCTTCGTCTCCGAGCCCGAAGAGTTTAAAAAAATCCTCGCCGAAGCCGAAAATCAATGCCGTCGCAAAGTTTTCGAGTTCGATACTCACGAAGTGATCAAGCTCATCGAAGCCTCCAACAAATTTGCCAAGCTCGACGATCTGAACGCCGCCGTCGACAATCTCTCGAAACTGCTCAAGGATTATGCGCATAAGCGCGGCGTCGACGACAGCGATACGTCGCGAGACGTGCCGGAGATCGTCCGACGGTTGAGCGTGATCGACGGGCTCAAGCGCGGGCGGCAGGTCGATTCGGCGGCTCCGCGCGAAGTTTTTTTGGTCAAGCTCAGCAAATACGATCCCGATAAATTCCACGCCCTGTTGCTCGAGGCAAACAAAGCGCTCGGCATCGAAACCGTCATGCCGTCGAAGGAGACGTTGACGGATATCCTCCGCAATCACTTCCCGACCGGATTTAAATTCGGCTCGGCGGTCGCGATGAAACAGTTCCGGCGTTGCCTCGGTGAAGAAGCCGTGCGCGATATCGAGGACGCTCAATTGATCAAGGCGATCCGTGAGATCACAATCGGGCGCGGCGATAAATTGTTTTTGCCTTACGACGAGCGACAGCAAAATCTTATCGATGAGATCGAGTCCGTTGTGCGCGATATTTTTGATCGCGGCTATTCGTGCGTGTATGTCGAGAAATTATTCGAGCGTTACGCGGAGCGGCTGGCGGACGTGTTGAAAATCAATTCGATGCTCGATCTGATGGAGCGGCAGGGTTGGGAGAAAAACATTCTGTCGCGCGGCGTGCCCGATATTGCGTCGGACGTGCAAAAATTTTTCCGCGAGGCGCATCGGCAGATCACGTATTACGAGCTCGAGCAGGCGCTGTGGTTCGTGCCGTTTGAAAAGTTGAAGACGGCGGTGATCGCGTCGCCGCGCATCATCAGCGTCAAGGCGGACACGTACATGGATTTGGACGCGTTCCCGCTTGCCGACGACGAGCGCCCGAAGGTCGAGCAGGTGATCAAAGAGGCGCTTCAGCCGGTGCAATCGATGTCGGTTGAGGAGTGTCGACGGATCGTCTATCGGTCGTTCCCCGAGCTGGAGCAGGCGACGTCGGATTATTCCTCTCAAGGGTTCGGGAGCGTATTGCGCGGGCTGTTCGGCAATAAATTTTCATTCAATCGGAATATGATCAGTTCGGCGTGCGAGCTGGTAAGCAAGCGGCAGTTGTTTGTGGATTTCTGCAACGAGCGGGAGGAATTTACGCTTGACGAGTTGCAGGCGTTTGCGGAGGAGATCAATTCGCAGATTGAATTTAAGAGTGTGCGTCGAGTGGCGGTGCGCATCAGCGTTGAGCAGTTCCTCCGTCGGGATCGGATAAAATTTGATGTGGCGGCGATTGACGGGGTGCTTGACGGGCTGATTGACGATTGCAAGTCGATCAAAAGTTTGTCGCTGCATTTTGAGGAGTTGCCGCCGATTGACGGTTTCGAGTGGAATGAATATATTTTGGAGAGTTATTTATTCTGCTTCAGTGAGAAATTCGAGCTGATCAATTCGGTGTTCTCGAAACTGAGTTGGGGCGGAGCGGCGGGGCGGCGGTCGCTGCACTTGGCGTTCGAGGACGTAGCGGAAAAAATACTGTCGAAGTCAAAGCACTGGCGCGATCGAGAGACGGCGCTTGATCTGTTGGTGAGCGAAAAAATTTTATTGCGTCGGGCGTTCAAAGATATCGACGAGGTGATTCGAAGGCTCCGCGCGGAGTTCGATTGAAATTTTTATAAGGGCGCTGCCGATTTGGGGGTGACGGATTAAAGGACGCGGTTCCCACCCGTGTCGTCGGCGCCTTTTTTGTTTTTTGAGGAGGAGATTTTATGTCAGTATTGATTTGCGGAGGCGCGGGCTACATCGGTTCTCACGCCGTCCGAAAATTCCTCGACGCGGGCGAAAATGTTATCGTCGTCGACAGCCTCGAGACCGGTCATCGCGCCTCTATCGATCCGAACGTCAAACTTTACGTCGGCGATATTCGCAAGCCCGCCGTGCTCGACGAAATTTTTTCCGACAATCGCATCGACGCCGTCATTCATTTTGCCGCCTACTCACTCGTCGGCGAGAGCGTTGCTCAACCGCTGAAGTACTTCAATAATAACGTCGGCGGCATGCAAACTCTTCTCGAGGCGATGACGCGTCACGGCGTCAAACGGATCGTTTTTTCATCGACGGCGGCGGTCTACGGCGAGCCCAAGAAAACTCCGATCGAAGAGGACGATCCGACGCAACCGACTAATCCCTACGGCGAGACGAAACTCACGATGGAAAAAATGATGAAGTGGGTCAGTCGCGCCAACGGGATTAATTTTGTTTCGCTCCGATATTTCAATGCGGCGGGCGCCATAGAGGACGGCTCGATCGGCGAGGCGCACGTCCACGAGACGCATTTGATCCCGTTGATCCTCCAAGTGCCGTTGAAAAAACGAGACGCGATCACCATTTTCGGGACGGATTATCCGACGGCGGACGGCACTTGCATCAGAGACTACATTCATGTGCTCGACCTTGCCGACGCTCATTTGAAGGCGCTCGAATATCTCCGCGCGGACGGCGAGAGTAATATTTTCAATCTGGGGAGCGGCGCGGGATTTTCCGTCAAGCAGATGATCAAAACCGCCGAAAAAGTCACGGGGCAATCGATTAACGTCAAGCTCGGAGATCGGCGCGCGGGTGATCCTGCGGTGCTGATCGCGTCGAGTGAGAAGGCGAAAAAAATTTTGCATTGGGCACCGCAATTCGACGACGTTGAAAAAATCATAGCCGACGCTTGGACGTGGCATCGCGCGCACCCGAACGGCTACGATGATTGACGACGATTACTGGAGTGAGCGCAATGGAATTGGAGATCGGATTGAAAAACGAAGTCGAAGGGCGCTCGACGGAGGAAACGTCGGCGGTCGCAATGGGCAGCGGCAGTTTAAAAGTGTTGTCGACGCCGTCAATGATCGCGCTGATGGAGCAGGCGGCGTCGGAGCTGGTCGATCGAAATTTGCCGGCGGATCGGACGAGCGTCGGCATCTCGCTCAACGTCAAACACATAGCGGCGACGCCGATCGGATTAAAACTCCGCGCGGAGGCGACGATTACATCAATCGACGGGCGGAAAATAATTTTCGACGTGCGGGCGTTTGACGAGCGCGAAGAGATCGGGCGCGGCACTCACGAGCGATTCATCGTCGATCGGAAAAATTTTCAATCGAAAGCGGACGGTAAGAGGTAAAAACTATGGCGTATTTTAATAATCGCGACGAATACGCGGTGGTCAACGGCACGACGGACGGCGATACGATTTACAACTCGACGGGTGCGGATCACGCGACGGTGTACGGCGGCGAAGGTAATGATTACATAAACAGTGGGAGCTCAAAGTCTCTTTTTGATGGTGGCGATGGTGATGATATTATTGCCAATGAATCTGACGGTGAGCAGGTAACTCTACTCGGAGGCGCGGGCAACGATACCATTCACAGTTCGGGAATCAAGGCTTCAATTGACGCGGGCGACGGCGATGATTACGTCAAAAATTATGATACTGCCGTCAACTCTACTGTAGACAGCGGTAAAGGCAATGATTATATCAATAATTGGAGCTCAAAATCCGTTCTTAACGGCAGTGATGGTGACGATATCGTTACTAACAACGCTGACGGTGAACAAGTAACTCTATTCGGCGGTGCGGGCAATGATACCATTCACAGTTCGGGAGTCAACGCATCAATCGATGCGGGCGACGGTGATGATTACGTCAAAAATTATGATACTGCCGTCAACTCTACTGTAGACAGCGGTAAAGGCAATGATTATATCAATAATTGGAGCTCAAAATCCGTTCTTAACGGCAGTGATGGTGACGATATCGTTACTAACAACGCTGACGGTGAACAAGTAACTCTATTCGGCGGTGCGGGCAATGATACCATTCACAGTTCGGGAGTCAACGCAT
>CALGGP010000232.1 GCA_937915885.1 uncultured Selenomonadales bacterium
CTTTCAGCATTCTCATCCCTCACGTCCGATTATTGCGCCCCGATCTTACATTCCGCCTCCGCGATCACGAAGCTCGAGCTGAACACGTTGATCGTCCCCGGCACCGGCAGGATCGCCATTATCCCGATCACCGCCTCCATATCATTCGTCCGGAAGCGTCGTCCCAAGGGCGGCGTTTTTTTGGTGTCAACCACTTTCAGCATTCTCATCCCTCACGTCCGATTATTGCGCCCCGATCTTACATTCCGATTGATTAATTTGCAACCATATTTCAGCCGACCGTTTCAGATTTCGATCATGAAAAACTAATGTAATTTTAATGTTGCATGGCTTGACAAGGGAAAAACCTGCAGATATAATGCGCGCAAGATGTCAACGTTGGTGGACGTCGGCATCTGCACGCCGCGATTTTTGAGGTGTGGATAAACCGTCGCGGCGCCTCACGCTCGAACGATGAACTCGGACGTGAGGATCGACCTTCGATCGGGTGGATTGGAAGGTCAAACGGTTTCGGGCAGCGTGCGAGAATTTGTCCGACCGCATAAAGGCTCCCCGGGGCTGAGCCTCCGATCTCGTTGCAGAGAAAGCTCCGATGAAAAGGCAATCCTCAATCCCGCCCTCCGAAGGCGCTCGAGCGAGACGTTTGGTGGAATGATCTCCGCTCGAATAAAGAGTGACTGCCTTACCCGACACATCGAGCCTCCGACGCGGAGTGGTGTCCGCCGGAAGGGCGATCGATGTTCAGCGCGGAGTGGTGTACCGCGCTCCAACGCTCCTCGTACATTCGAGGAAGCAGTCCGTAGAATCGAAACTTGCGGACTGCCTTAATCCCCTGTTGAGGCGACAGCCTTTCGGGGGTGTACTATATTCTTTCGTTTAGAAAGGAATGAAAGTTAGTTGGAAACACTTAACAAGTTCACTTTCGATATTCAGTTATTCCCCGGCAGCAGCGCCAGCGGCAACTCCCAGAGCGGCGGTTCTGCAAGCGGCGGCTCTGCAAGCGGCGGCTCTGCCAGCGGCGGTTCCGCAAGCGGCGGTTCCGCAAGCGGCACGTCGGGCAGTAGCGGCTCCTCCGGCAGCAGCGCGGCTGATCCCAACCAGTGGACGAAGGATAACTCCGATCCTGAGAAGACCAACGTCTACACGCACGAAAACAAAACGGTCACCAGCTCGACCGATCCCAACAACTACACTGCCGTCACTGCGGGCTCCAACAATGTGAGCATCACCAGTGCCGATTATCAATCCCTTGGTACCATCACCAACAACAGCACTACCGAAGACCTCACTGTTGAATATACCAACGGTCTTGCCCCGAAGACCAGCTCCAATTATGTCTACATCAGCCTCGATGCCAACTCCGGCAGCGGCACCGATACGGCGGTTGTCGCAACGCAGACGAGCGCAGGCGTGTGGACGATCTCCGAATATGATACCGGCGCAAGCGTCAGCTTGACGAGCTTTGTCGTCGCCGGTCCGGAATCCTCCACCGGTCAGACGCTCTACTTGGCGTATAACGATTATGCTTCCGACGGCACCATTGCCTCGACCGGCACCGCGGTTATCACCGGTCTCGTTGCCTCCGGCAATACGCTCGTTCCCGCGACGAACGATGCTTACTCCGCACAAAACGGTCAGATCAGCATTGCGAACGCCTACGTCACCGACACGACCAAGGTTGCAAGCGCCAATGATGTTTACGCGATCGTCAACTCCTACGATCTCGGCGCGTCCGGCACGACCGTTGCGAAGTACTTCCTCAACGACGGCGCCGTCACCGGTACGCTCGCACTGCAGAACGCGACGCTCACGTCCGCCAATAACAACCTCATCGGCTACTACGAGGGCTATAAACCGCATTCGGCAGGCACCGCCAATGATTATGTCTTTGCGTTCACCGGCGTGACCGGCACCAAAATTGCCGACATCGAAAGCGGCTTCATCGAGATTTCGGGCAATGCCGTCACTATTTCCGATCTTACGTCTGAAACCCAACTCGGAATCCTCGTCAACAACACCACCGACACCTTGACTTTCACGTCGTATCTGAACGGCATCAGCTCCACTCAGACGTCGATAATCAACCTCGAGGGCAGCAGCCAGCTCGACTTCAACGTGCTGTGGTCCGGTACCACTTTGGCGGCGAACAATGCGCTCTTCGTCGGCGACGCAACCGAGAACAACCTCAAGTCTTACGTCTGGCTGAAGGAAGGCAGCAGCGGATCGCTCGCGGTTCAGGGCGGCGTCCTCCACGGCGTTACGGCTGTTTCGAGCGATGCAAGCGCAGTCGTTTCCGACGGCACCTTGGTACTCTCCGGCTTCAGCTTCAGCACTCTCAGCGGCGGCGGTTACGCATGGGATACCAACACGACCGACTCGAATTACACCGGCATCAGCCTGATTGCGAACTCGCTCATCAATAAAGTCAAATTCAGTGCCGACGGTCAAACTTACACCTACGACACGAACGCGACTAAGACCGGTAACCTCTCGGCGGAGTGGACAACCTCCGACAACAAGACTTGGACGCACAACGGCGCGTTGAAGTTCTCGATCACGTTCTCCACCGATACGACTTATGCCAACTTCGTCAATACTGTCACCGTCAACGAGGCGGCAAGCTCCGTGACGTTGCAAGACTCCTTCTTCGACACCGATTATAAGTCGGTTGCCGCGTCCGATACGACGATGTTCTTCAACGACGCCAACGGCACGTTCACCTCGCGTCTGTATGCACAGAACTCGTTCGACTTTACCACGGGCGCTCTCACCAACCCCAACTCCGTAACTACCGCGTCTCAGGCGTTCGTTTATGACAATCGCGACAGCGCAAATGCGGTCTTCTATGGTCAGGGCTTCTACGTCAACGGCGTAACCCCGCTCGCAAGCAGAATTCTGCTCGACGACTTCAGCAATACGACCATCTACAATTACGCCGACAGCGCTGCAAACAACTCCGTCAGATTCAACACGAGTCTGTTCACCGTCTCCACCGATACGGGCTCGATTCGTTTGATCGACACCGCCTCGACCGGTGCGGCTGAAGGTTCTCGTTGGGCAGTCAGCGACAACTTCACCATCGACAGCAACAACGTGCTCGCGCTCAGAGATCTGCCGGCTAATTGGTCGACCGACAGCTCGACCGGCGTCTGGACTTACAGCGATACGACCAGCGCCACGACGCTCGTGATGTCCGTCAACAGTCTCGAAAGCTCGATCAGCGATATCAACATCGATCAGAAGATCGCGCAGGGCACCGACACCGACTCTGCCTTAATCAACGAGTTCACCTATGACGGATTTGCTTCCGGCAAGTCGTTCACCGTCTCTGCGGGCTCGGCAACGTTGAAAGACGCCTCCGACGATGCGTCGCTCACGATGTATGCTCAACTCGCGGCGGGCGCAGTGCTCGACTTCAGCAGTGCCCTTGAGGCAACGCTCGGCGACAATGACTTTGCGTTTGTCAACGGGACGTATGTTGAAGACGGCATCACCGTTGCAGGTCTCGGCGCGAATGCGGCTTCCGTCAAGGCTGATATCTTCGACGAGACGAACAACGTATTCACCTCGGCGATTGATCCTGCAGGCGTCACCGTCAGCGGCATCAGCGGTCAAGTTTCGATCGCGGGCAATGCTCTCTGGCAGACCGTTACCGCAGTCGGCGTGCTCGAGCAGATCAACATGTTCGATGGCGGCGCATTCAACACGCTTTATGCGGCGGACGGCGTCAACGGCTTCACCGTCAGCGGCTTCACTCCTGCAGCGGACGGCACCGGCTCGACCATCGAGGCGGGCGCATTTACCTTTGATGCACTCACCGACAGCGTCAACGCGCATATCGTGTTCGCGAACGATGCCGACGCCACGACGAAAGTCAACGGTCTCAGCCTTGCGCAGATCGACGGCGACACCACCAACGGCTATGAACTTAACCTCTGGTCGGCAGTCGACGGCGGCTATGCATTCAACAACGAGATCACCGTTACCGGCATCAGCTCTTATGACACGATCAATGTCATCGACGGCGGCTTGAACTTCGTCGACAGCGCGGCGAGCACCAATGCCGATATCCACATCCTGGGCACCGACAAAGTCAGTGTCGCGGGCGCGGCTGTCACCCTCTACGACGGCGACGGCAACACCGTCAACGGCTCCGAGCTCGTTCCGGCTCCGGCTCCCGAAGTTGTCACCGGTTGGCAGACGATCAGCGGCGGCTTCACCTACCTCGATGCGACCACCGAAGGCGCGGCGGCATTCACCGTTACCGGCTACACCACCGACGCCAATGCGGACGGCATTCCCGATGCAATCAGCTATGACTCCGTCAGCGGCTTGACCTTCGGCGACGGCTTCACCACTACCGACGCAGAGGCAATCCATGTGATCGGCGATGTCAGCGGCACGGTTGAAATCGGCGGCGTAACCTTCGCATGGGGCGATGGCGACAGCGTTGCAGACAACGGTCTCGAGCTCATTGCTCAGGCAGCACCGACTGTTGAGCCGACTCCGGAAGTTGTCACCGGCTGGGCGACAATCGACGGCGGCTTCACCTACCTCGATGCTACCACCGAAGGCGCGGCGGCATTCACCGTCACCGGCTACACCACCGACGAAGACGGCGTACTCGGACCCGACGGCATCAGCTATGACTCCGTCAGCGGCGGTCTCGTGTTCGCGGACGGCTTCAGCACCACCGACGCAGAGGCTCTTCATGTTGTCGGCGTCACCGAAGGCGCAACCGTTGAAATCGGCGGCGTAACGTTCGCATGGGGCGACGGCGACAGCGTTGCAGACAACGGTCTCGAGCTTATCGCTCAGACGGCTCCCGAGCCGACCGTTCCTGCGTCCGCTTGGACTGCAACCGCCGACGGCTTCACCTATGACGACGGTCAGTCGCAATTCACCATCGCGGGCTATACGACCGATGCAGACGCCAACGGCGAGCCCGATGCTATCAGCGTTTCGGCAGGCGTGCTCACGTTCGGCGACGGCTTCAGCACCACCGACGCGGCAGCGATCCATGTCCTCGGCGATGTCAGCGGCACGGTCGAAATCGGCGGCGTGACCTTCGCATGGGGCGATGCAGACAGCGATGCTTCCAATGGTCTCGAGCTTATTGCTCAGACACCCGAGCCGACGGTTCCTGCGTCCAACTGGACTGCAACCGCCGACGGCTTCACCTATGACGACGGCACCGCTCAATTCACCATCGCAGGTTACACGACCGATGCAGACGCCAACGGCGAGCCCGATGCTATCAGCGTTGCCGGCGGCGCGCTCGTGTTCGGCGACGGCTTCTCGACCACCGACGCGGCAGCGATCCATGTCCTCGGCAATGTCACCGAAGGCGCGACGGTTGCAATCGGCGGCTCGACCTTTACTTGGGGCGAGTACGATTCCGATACGAGCGACGGTCTCGAGTTGACGATTGTCGGCGGCAGCGATACCACTTCGCCCGTGACGATCTCGCCGTGGGTACCGCTCGAAACCGGCGGCTTCAGCTATGACAGCAACGGCACCACCTTCACCATCACCGGCTCCGCTGTCACCGACGCAGACGATGACGGCAATCCGGATGGAATTTCTGTCAGCGGCTCGACCATCACCTTCGCCTCCGGCTTCAACACTGCAGGCGTCCACGTCCAAGGCTTGAGCGCAGGCACGCTCGTCAATGTCGGCACCACCACGTATCAGTTGCAAGACACCGACAGCGACACTTCCAACGGTCTCGAGATCGCAGAATATGTCGAGCCTCAGGTTCTCGATCATATCCTCGTCGACAGCACCGGCAATGTTCACTACATCGACCGCAATGATGCCGAGATCGACGCGACCGATACCGCAGTCTCCGAAATCGTCAAGACGATCGCCAACGGCGTGCAGTTCGTCACCGACGATCACAACTATGATGTCATCTCCGAGAAGGACGGCATCATCATTGCCGACGAAAACGGCAACATCATCGGCGGCATCAACCAAGGCGATATCTACAGTGACGGCTCCATCACCGAGGACGACGGCGAGGACGAAGACGGCGACACCACCTTCACCAACCCGCAAAACGCTTGGTATTATGAGCCTGCAGCAGACAGCGACGAAGTCGGCGTGCTCTACATCACCGCCAATGACGAAGTCGAGATCGACAACATCACCGTCAGCGCCGATACGAAAGTCAGCGTTGAGTACAACGACGACGAAGAGATCGTCAGCGTCACGCTCGACAACGTCACCCTCGGTGCGGATGCGGAGTATGACGGCGATACGATTCACGGCTTCGATGCGGCGTCTCAGACCGGCGCGGTCGTTATCACCTTCAACAGCGACGACGAGCCTCAGATCGCAAGCTACATCGAGCCCACCAAGGCGGCTTGGACTGCAGTCGACGGCGGCTTTGTCTACGAGAGCGACACCACCACCTTCACGGTGAGCGGTTCGGCGTTCGTCGATCAGAGCCCGATGGATAATATCCCCGACGGCGTCAGCGTTGTCGACGGCGCATTGCAATTCACCGGCGAGTTCGACACCACGCCTGCCAACTTCCACGTTGCCGGCACCGGCATTGCGGAAGGCGTCAAGGTTACCGTCAACGGCGCAGCGCTCAACTTCTACGAGGGCGACAACGACACCGTCAACGGCTTCGAGGTTACCGACATCGTCACCGGCTGGCAGAAAGTCAGCGACACCGAGTACACCTACCGCGATTCTTATGCGGATGATTCGGCGAAGTTCACCGTCACTGCCGACAGCTTCACCGATGTCGACGGCATTGTCGGACCGGATAACATTTCGGTCGCAAACGGCGCGCTCGTGTTCGGCGACGACTTCAACGCCTCCGTCAACATTCATGCGCTCGGCGTGACCGAAGGCGACACTGTCCAAATCAACGGTCGCGAGTATGCATGGGCTGATACCGACGGCGACAGCGTCAACGGCTTCGAGCTCAACCTCGTCGAAAATGATTGGACCGTCAACGCGGACGGCAGCTTCACCTACAGCGACAGCGACGGCACCACCTTCAACATCACCGGCGTCGAAGATGCAGACAGCAACGGAATCCCCGATGGCGTCAGCGTGGTCGACGGCGTGATCTACGGCGTGCCGACGAGTGCAACGGTCGCAGGTCAGACGATCGGAGTCACCGAGCCCGAGAGTGCAGACGGTATCGTCTCGATCGCGCTCAGCGACGGCTCGATCGCAACGGTCGGCGGCGTCAGCGAAGGCGCAACGGTCGAAACCGCGCGCTTCGTCACCTTCGACGCGGATGCAACCGGCATCACCGCCGCACAGGGCAGCCATAACCTCAACGGCAACCAGATCAATATCCTCAACGATGCCAACGGTATTGAAATCAAACTCAGCGACGGCTCGATCGTCGGCTACGACGGTCTTGCGGCGGGCGCCTCGATTGCGGGCACCGGCTTCAACAACGCTCCGGTAACCGTCGGCGGCGCAAGCGCACTCACCACCACCGGCATCGGTCAGCGCTCCTTCACGACCGACGATTCGGACGGCTACGTCGTTGCCAACAACACCATCACCGGCATCAACAACGGCACGCTCCTCGAGCCCGACTCGACCGGCACTTACTACGTCAACGGCGCACGTCTCGCGCTCAGCAACAGCGACGACTCGATCCAGGGTTACGGCGACAGCGCACGCATCTACACGCCTGCAATGGCGGCGGCCGACAGTCTCGCTCCGGATCTCTCGCGCTATGACACCGTCGCGGTTGCCACCAACGAAGGCGGCATCGACACCACCGGTTGGGGCAATTACGTATCGGCGACGCTCGACAGCGCTCTCAACAGCGCGCTCGGCATCGATGATTACAACTTCGACACCGTCAATGCTGTCATGGCTCTCACGATGACGGACGGCGATCAGGATGTCACCTTGCCGAACCGCGGCGGCTCGACGGCAATCGTCGACGCAAGCGCGACCGGCACGAAGAACATCAAGGGCGGCGATCACACCAACACGTTGATCAACAGCGCGGCAGGTGCAGTCGTCAACATGCGCGGCGGCACGCAGGCTGATACGATCAGCGCGGCGGGCGGCAACCTCGAGACGATCGATCTCCAGGACGGCGGCGCGGATCGCGTCTACGCAGTCAACGGCGCCAACATCACCGGCTACGATCCGACCACGGGCGCGGCTCTCATCGTCGAAGGCGTGCTCAGCGACATTGCGGCAGGCACGATGTACTACGACGACGGCGGCAATCTGCAGTCCGGCGATAAGACGTTCCAATTCAACGAAGGTCAGGGCACCGACGATGAAGAGGGCAACCTCACCGTCAACTTCATCGATCCGAGCGACACGACTTCCGTCTTGACGGTCAGCTTCGCCAACAGCAATGCGGATGCAGTCGATCGCAGCAGCGCGACCGGCAGCGAAGTCCTCGTCGGCAACTTCACCCGCTCGAATGTCGACAAGTCCGGCGCGTCGCTCTTGGGCGGCAGTATCGCCGACACGATCTTTGCGGGCGCGAACGATGTTGTCAACGGCAACGGCGGCAGCGATATCGTTTCGATCAGCTCCGATCGCGATCCTGATGCCGGCACCACCGTGCAGATAGCCGTCGGCGGCGGTCATGACACCATCTACGGATTCAAGACCGGTTTCGACGAGGATGCAGACCTCCTGAGCATTCCTGATGTTGTCAACGGCAGAGCATCGTTGAGCTTCGAGCACAACGACGACGGTTCGTTGGAGGTTGCGATCGGCGCAATCGGCGTCAACATCATGGGCGTCTACGCAGTCAGCGACAGCGATACGACCACTGCCGACAGCGACACGACGGCGGCACTCGCGGACGAAGACGACGGCGTCACCACCACTGCAACTTCCGGCTCGGGCGTTGCACAGATCAAGATTCAGAACCGCGCGGACGACAACAACGTCACCAACTACACCGTCATCGATGCAAACAACGTCGCTGTGGTCGATGCGGAAGCCGATCTCGAGAACTCCAAGTTCGTCGGCTTGGGCGATGGCGCGATTGTCGACTTCTCCGAATACGAGAGTGATGATGTCGTCGTGATCAACCTCGGCGACACCGAAACTTACTCGAGCATTACGGGCGCGGCAGCGAGCAACGGCGAAGTCAGCTTGGTCGGCGCGGCAGGCAAGACCGGCGAGATTCTCATGGCAGGTCTCGGCGACGGCACCGTCGACGCCAACACCGGCGGCAACGCATTGCTCTTCGGTCGGGCTCTCGCCGAGGATAAGGAAGGCAGCACCTCCTTCGTATTCGGCAGCGGCTACGGCATTGATACCCTCTACGGCTTCACGGCGCTCACCGGCGACAACGAAGACATTGCGGATCGCATCGTGATCAACGGCGATTATGACGCGACGGCAGTCGGCGGCATGCTCGGCTACAACGCGGAGAGCGACACCATGACGATGACGGTCAGCCGTCGCGATCAGTTGGTCGTTGCAGACGTGCTCGAAGACGGTGCAACCGAGGCTCAACTGCAGATTGGCGATGCGGCTTACAAAGTCGGTACTTCCATGACCTACGGCGAGGATGTCGCGGGCTATGTCGCTCAAGAGAACGGCGCGATCGTTGCGGGCGAAGATGATGAAGTCGAGAACGTCGATCTCTGGTTGGCGCTCGGCTCCAACGGCGAATCCTACAACATCGGCTATGACGGCAAGACCTACAACAACATCAAAGATGTCGACGTGAGCGGCGCGGTGAACGCGACAATCGCGGGCAACATGCTGGAGAACTACATCATCGGCGCGTCGGGCGACAACAGTCTGTGGGGCGGCACCGGCGGTGCGGCAGATACCTTGGTCGGCAACGCCGAAGGTCAGACGCAGTTCTTCTACCTCAACGGCAACGGCGACGATGTGTTCATCACCGAGAACGAGAATGACGTTGTCAACCTGCTCAACATCGGTCTCGAGGAAATCAACTGGAACGACATCGAAATGGAAGAAGACAAGGTTGCGGTCGGCATGAACGACGGATCGAAGTTCCAGGTCAACAGCTCTGCGGACGTTACCTTCCAGCTCAACAACGGCTCGCAATGGGTTGCGGATCGTGAGAACAAGACGTGGAGATACAAGGGGCAGGCGTGAGCTTGACTCTTAACGGTCGACGCGGCTTGGCGTAATAATTCAACACTTACTCAACACTTAACCTACAGCTTGGGAGTGGCGAACGCCTACACTCGCCGCTCCTCCGATCAACACTCTTAAAAAGAACGACAGAGCCCGACCGGCGTCGGGCACTCGGGAGGCGGCAACGCCTCTCATTTTTTTTAGAAATATTTTTTGGTGGGCGCCGCCGTCGCTCCCGCCCTCCGAGTGCAGCGCCCAACTGAGGACGCGGCTCCCACCCGCGCCGGCGGCGCCCGCCTTTTTTTGCGGTGCCCGCCCT
>CALGGP010000233.1 GCA_937915885.1 uncultured Selenomonadales bacterium
GTTCGGGGGCGACGGGTGGGGCGCCGCTCAACGCTCCCACCCTCCGAGCGCGGCGACCAACTTATGGAAGCGATTCCCACCCCGCGTTGGCGGCGCCCGCCCAAAAATTTATTGCCGTCGCCTTCGATGCACGGGGCGTTGATGCCGCAGGCGTTGTCGCCGCCGCCAAGTGCCGTCGCCTTCGAGCGATCGGGGCGCTGACGCCGCAGGGTGGGTACCTCTGTCCTCATTTGGGCGCAGACAGCGGGGGCGGGCGCGGCGTCGGCGCCCTTGCCGTCACTCCCGTTGCCCCCGAACCCCCAATTTCGCATTACGCATTACGAATTACGAATTGAAGGGGCGCCGCTCAACGCTCCCACCCTCCCGAGCGCGGCGCCCAACTTACGGATCGATTCCCACCCCGCGTTGGCGGCGCCCGCCCAAAAATTTATTGCCGCTGCCTTTGATGCACGGGACGCTGATGCCGCAGGCGTTGTCGCCGCCGCCAAGTGCCGTCGCCTTCGAGCGAGCGGGGCGCTGACGCCGCAGGGTGGGCAGTACTGTCCTCGGTTGGGCGCCGACACAGGGGGCGGGAGCGGCGTCGGCGCCCCCTCCGTCACTCCCGTTGCATTATCGAAGTTTTTTATTGTCGATGTAAAGGTGTGCGGATTTGATGTTGTATGAATCGGCTTCCTGCTCGAGCGCCGCCTGATTGAGCATTGCCTCGAGCGTATTCGGGAATGTGACATTGTCGCGCGCGGCGACCAACTCTTTATATTTTTCGTCGGTGTTGAGGAACGCCTCCAACGTCGAATAAGCGCCGTACTTCTGCTCGAGCGCATACCCTTGCGTCGTCTGCAGATAAGCGTCGGCGCTGTCAAACGCGGAGTATTTATTCATCAATCGCCCCTCGGGCGTCGACGCCATGTAAGCATCAATGTCGTTGTAGCCGATGAAGGGCAGATAATCTTCGTTGTCGAGCTCGTCGGCGGCGTTGACGATGTAATACGCCTCCGCACTGTCGTAGCCGCTGAATTTCGTCTCGAGCCGTTTAAGCGTCTTCTGCTGACTGTCGGTAAGGAATTGCGTCCCGCGATACTGCTGCATTCGAGCGTACTCACTTTCGAGCGAATTGCGCAGTTGTTGAGAATCCATCAGATATTCCTCGAAAACTTCATCGACCTCGTCAACGCGATCCTGATATCCGTCTTTGATCGACAGATATTCTTGATACTCCGTCGCGACCGTCGACTTGAGCGTTTCGTAATCGGCTTTGCCCGCCGTGTAAGTTTGATACTCGCCGCCGATCTCCGACGCATAATTATCGACCGCCGCCTTGAGCTTGCCGACGTAAGCGCCCTCGTAATCAGCCGTCGGAGCGATCAGCCCCGCGTCGATCCACGCGTGAATCTGTTTTTCGGTGTCAACTTCCTCCACGTCGTGCTGATACGTCGCCGACTGCTGAATTTTGCCGTCGTCGCCCCAAGTGTTGACGTAAACCGTGCCGTTTTCGGAAGTCAATTGCCCGATGTTCAAAGTGGCGTTGTAGCCGCTGCTGACGGCGACATCATGATTTGCAACGACATCCGCCACGCCCGACGCGTCGATGTACATCGCCTTGCCGTAAGCGCCCACCGCGCCGTTGCGCGAAGTGAGCTTGACATCCTTTGCAATGATATCGGCGGGGTTGCCGAAATAGAGCGCCAACGATCCGAGCACACCTACCGAACCTGTGATATTGCCCGTCGCCGTCAACGTGACATTGCCCCGCGCGGAGCCGTCGCTCGATTGGCTTTTGATGGGAGTGAAGTGGACATTGCCCGGGAGCGCGCGCCCGTCGCGAATGCCGCCGCTCACATTGATATCGATATCGCCGCCGGCGGAGCGGGCGTAGAGAATGACTTCATCGGTATAACCGCCCTTGTTGATGACGCCGAGCGATTCAATGTTGACGCCGCTGATGTCGTCGCGCGCGTAGAGGTAAGCATCATTTGTTCTGAGCGCGGTGCCTTCGTCTTGAGTGATGCCGCCGTTGTTGACGAGGACAGTCAATCGCGTGGTGTCGCCGCCGACATTCACATCGCCCGTAAAGTGCACATCGCCGTTTGAAGTGATGTAGATCGGCGCGCCGGCGGCGTCCTTGTTGAGGAAGCCGAGCTCGATCGGTCGGGACGCGTTGACGTTGAAGGTGTAAGTCTGAAGCGTCTGCAGTCTGTAATCCCAATCGATTTTGCTGCCTAAAAAGCCCGACTTTTGTTTTGCATAAGAGTAATAAAGGCGTTCCGATTCGGCAGTCAACCGGAGATTGTTATCGGCTTTGTCGGTTGAGTTATTGAGCGACAGGAACGCGCCCGCCTCGAGGTCGGCGTTCTCGACCGTTTGAGCGTCGGGCGTGACCGTGCGCATATATTCATTCCACACGTCGGAATCAAGCACCGGATCATTGATAGGGGTATAAATAAACCTGATCCCTTCATGGCGTATGCGTGAGGTGGTGCGCTCGCCGCTGCCGTCCGTCCAATTGTAGCGCATGCCTGCGGCGGGCTGATAATTTATGTGCTGCGCATAGAGAGTGTTTGATGTGGTCTGAATGGCGTCGTTGAGCATGCCGTCGGCAAAATGCTCCTTCAACATCTGCGCGTAATTGTTGATGTATCGCGTCTGACCGGGCGTATATTCCGTCCACGTATCATTTCCGGTGTCGACGATGGTGATCTTGCCGCTCCGATAGTTATTGATGACTTTGCCGAGTTCGATGGGGAGATCGGTATTGTTTTTGATGTCGATGTCGGCAAAACCGTTGGCGGCGAGAATTTTTCCGTTGCCCGTCGAGGCGATCCGCCCGCTGATATAAATTTGCCCGCCGCCCGTTTCAATGTCGTCGGCGATCAGTCGACCGTCCTCGACGGTGATCGGCACATAGTAATAGTACCAACCCCTGTAGTCGTTATAGACGGCGCCGCTTTTGCCGACATAGCGACCGTTTTGAATGTCGGACGGATTGACATCGATGAAGTAAGAATCATAGCCCGATTGAATGATGCCGTTGATATTGATATCCTGCGCGGCGATATAAATATTCGAGCCCGAGATGCGCCCTTCGTTGGTGCCGCCGTCAATGTCGGTGGCAATCACCTGTTCATATTTATCGGACGCCAACAGCGGATTGATGTGACTGCGGGCTGCTTCAGCCTTGCCGTCGGTCTCCTTGACGTAAATATCTTCGAGCGACTTGCTGATATTCAACATGCCGTCGACGTAGCCCTGATTGAGCGTGCCCGCCGATTCGATGAGCACGTTCCTGCCGCTGACGTTGGCGTCGGTGGCGATGTCGATATCGCCCTTGGTGTTGACGATGGAGATATCGCCGTAGAAATTTTCGATGGAGCCCTGCACGAGCATATCGGGATGCGGAGTATAAGACGAGGCGGCGCCGTCGGTTTTCGCGGTGACGTTGACGGCGGAGTTATCGGGATCATTGCGGATAGAAATTTTCCCCGCGCCCTTTTCGGCGGCGCTCGCGATCTTGAGCGTCGAAGCGAAGGAGGGATCGCCCGAGTACCTTGCCTTGCCGTTGAGATTGATGTTGCCGACGTTGGAGGCGCGCTTAACGTCGTTGAGAATGAGATATGCGTTTGAAGTGTTCGTGATGTTGACGTTGGGAGCGCCCGCCGTCTTGAGCGTGCCGCTGCCGTTGACGGTCGAAGTGTTGAGATTTAGATTGCCGCCAATCGAAGAGAGATTGCCGATCTCGACGTAGCGGATATCGACGCCCTCCGCTTGCGCCGATTCGTTTTGCCCTTCCGTCGTCATCAATCCGAGATCGCGAAGTTTTTGAATGACGCGTTCGCGCTCGGCGACATAGCCCGCGACCGCCGCCGTATTCACATCGGATTGCGCGCCGGTGTAGTACTGATCGATCAGCACGTTAAGCGCGTTGAGCCGCGCGACCAATTCTTTGCCGTATTCTTCATCGCCCTCGGTATAGTCGACGTCGATGTTCGATGTGACGGTGAGCGTGCCGCTGCCGTCGGTGCCGCTGATGTTGAAGGCGCTCGGGACGACCTTGCCGCTGATGCTGATATTGATATCGTCGGTGGCGACGCCCGCTTGCACGGTGCCGTTGACGGTGACGGCGTTAATCTTTTTTCCGTTGCCGCGCGTCAGCGGATTCGACCAATAGAAGAGGAGATCGGAGCCGCGCTGTTTGTTGCTGTATCGAAGATCGACGAGCCCGCCTTCCGCGCGGAGATTGACATCGTCGGCGCCTCGGATCGAGCCGTTGACGGTGATCGAATTGTTTTCGGTCAGATCGTAATACGCATTTTGATTGCTGCCGAAAAAAATTCCGCTCCATCGGCTGTTAATATCCGACGTGATGTTGACGGCAATCGGGATCAAGTTGTCGCGAGTGCTGCCCGCGTCGACGTTGACAACGCCGCCCGCCTCGACGGTGCCCTTTACATCGACGAGATTTGTCCGATCGAGGGTGGTGTTAATATTACTGATCAAACCGGCGGAGAAGCTGTCGCCGTTACCGAGCGAATTGCTGTCGAGCGCAAGGAAGTCGATCGCGCGCAAAGTCATATCGCCCGCCGACTTCAACGACGCATCGGCGGCGACGCGAATTTTATTGTCGACGGCAACGGCGGAATCGACGTTCGCGGAAATGTCGTTTATCCCGACGTTCATATCGCCCGTCGTGGTGATCGCGTTTAGGAGATCGCCTTCGCTGACGGCGGTGTAGGATTGCGCGCCCGAAGTTTCGACGGTGCCGTTGAGCTCGACGGACGTTTTCTTGTCGACGGTGAGCGCGCTCGTAATATCCGCATTCAACTGCCGACCGAAATAATTGACAAGCGTGTAAAGTTCTTCGCCGTTATATTCGCCGACGTTGAAGTTGCTCCGCGCGGAGATGTCGACGGATTGAGCGTTGAGCACGGCGCCCTTGTCGATCGATGCAGTTGTCGAGCCGCCGAGCGTATTCGACGCGGCGATGTCGGCGCCGTTTTCATTATGGCCCTGTTGGGCGTAAGCGTTAGCGGTGTCGTCGGAGGTGGCGTTGATCGTGATCGCGTCGTCGACCGTCCACCAGCCGCCGACCGAGGCGCTGACGGTGATATCCGAACGGTTTTCAACGGTCGACTTTGCATAATTGCCGGTGATGCCGGTGCCGCCCGTCGCCTTGAGGTTGGTGATGCCGCCGCCGCTTGCGTTGACGGTGAGACTGCCGACCTTCTGCTCGATGCCGTTGTCGACGCCGCTTGAGGCGGTGATTTTATCGTCGGCGTTGACGATTGCGCCGACCGCGCCGCTCGACAAAACGATCGAATAGCCGTTGACGTAAGCGTGCCGCCCGATGTCGGAGGCGCTTTCGACGTTGACGGCGGCGCCTTCCGAATAATTTTCGCTGCCGATCTTGACGGTGGTTTTCGTGGCGGTGTTGACGACGGCGGCGTTGGGATCATCGGTGCCGTTGAGCGCGCGCATTTGAGCGTCGGCGCCGATCCGAGCGAGCGAGCCGCTGATTGCCGAGTAATTGACGATCGGCGCGTCGAAAGTATTTGCGTTGGAGACTTCGACCGAGGCTCCGCCGCCGAGCTCCGCCGTCGCATTCATTTTCGTCCGCCCGTTCGATTGATAAACGCTTGGGATGTTGGCGACGGTCGCGGGATCATACGTCGACGACAGATTGATCGATTCGCCCGAGAATTTATGACCCGTGTCGGCGATCGTGACGGTCGCGAGCCCGTTATCGACGGCGGCGGCGTTGGTGGACGCGGTATCGTTCGAGCCCGCGCCGACCACATTGACGTTGGCGCTCGAGCCGTTGACGGCACCGACATTGATATCGCCTGCGGCGTTGAGATTATCGGCGGTGCGCGCAAAACTTTCGATGAGCACACGGGCGGAGGCGTTGTTGGTGCTCTTGCCGACGGTCGAGGGCGTGCCGACGACCGCAGTTTGCACCGCCGCGTTGAGCAGATTGACAGAAAGATTATCCTCCGCGCGGATATCGATATCGCCTTCGGACGCGGTAATATTACTGCCGCGCACATTGACGAGCGTCTCACCGCTTCGACGGACGGAGTTATAGCCGATGCCGATCTCCGCCATGCCCGCGCCGACTTCGTTGACGGTTGAGTTGATCCCGTCGCCCGATTGGATCGCGCCGATCTCGACGGTGGCGCCGTTGACGGTTGAGCTCGTCAATAAAGTTTTGGCGTTGTGATTGATTGCAACGACGGTGGCGCCGATGGTATTTTGACTGCCGTTGACGAGCGTAGCATTGTTTTGTTCGATCGTATTGATTTTTACGTTGCGACCCGCCGTCAAAGTTGAGCTCGAGATATCGGTCAGCACTCCGCCCGTCGACGCGGGAGCCTCGTAGCCGCTCTCGTTGATCAGTTTTTGAGCATAAGCGCTGTCGAGATCGCCGACGCCCGCATTGATCATGATCGCTTGGACATTGACGGAGCCGTCGTTGATTGCCGATGCGGTGAAGGAGCGCGCGGCTTTGCTTTCGACGGTGAGATCGCCGCTTGCGTTGAGCGTCGAATTTTTGATAACGGTCTGTGTCGTATCATTGATCGCGTTGGCATTGACGCCCGCGTTGATCATGATCGCCTGGACGTTGACGGAGCCGCCTGCTGTCGCCGACGCGGTAAAGGAGCGCGCGGCTTTGCTTTCGACGGTGATATCGCCGCTTGCGTTGAGCGTCGAATTTTTGATAACGGTCTGCGTCGTATCATTGATCGCGTTGGCATTGACGCCCGCGCCCGTCACGTCGAGCGTCGTCGTCGACTCCGCGCGGATGATGATATCGCCGTTGCCCGACGGGTCGACCGTCATTCGGAGGTTGGCGATGTTATTGACGGTGTCGCCCGCGTTGACGAGCGAGCTGAAGTTTATATCGGATTGCGCGTTGAGCGTGGCGCCGTCGACGGTGATCGATTGTCCGATGAGCGAAATATTGTTTCGAGCGTTGACGGTGCCTTTGATGTCGACGGAGCCGCCGTCCGATTGCGCGGTAAATCCTCCGGCATTAATCACGCCCGTCTTACCGATCGCGATCCCCTCGGGCGACAGAAAATATAAATTCCCGTCGATGGCGCCGTTTCTGATCGCGTTGACGGTGCCGTTAATGTCAATCCGATTGTTGACGAAGTTGATCAGATCGGTCGCGAAAACACTGCCGCCTTCAACGTTGAAGTGCATGTTGGCGATCTGATCGGCGTCGAGCGTAAATTTGTCGTAAGTGCTGCGCGCGGTGTTGCCGTCGATGGATTGAGCGTAGAGATTATGAATGCTCTCGTCGGGATTGATCAGCGGATTGCCGTCCCGATCGGTGATCTCCGACGCCTGCGCGGGTGTGACGAACAAACTGAAGGCTGTCAAGCCGAGGAGAATTTTTTTGACGGTGCTGCGCTTCATAAAAATCAATCCATTCTTTGCTAATTAGGAATTAGGAATTAGGAATTAGGAATTGAGGGGCAGCGGATGGGGGCGCCGTCGACGCTCCCGCCCATCACCGACGGCGCCCAACCGAGGCTGGCATGCCCACCCGCGTCGACGGGCGCCCCCGAATCCCAATTACGAATTACGAATTACGCATTTCGCATTGAAGTCGTCGTCGCCCTTCGATGCGCGGCGTCGGCGCCCGAAATCAATCCTTCCGATATATTTATATGCTGTCGAAGGGAAAAAAATACGATCTCCGATAAAAAACGGCGATCGTCCGATAAATTTTTTGCCGCGTCAAATGCTGCCGTTGATGGAGAAATGCACGCGTGTCTTGTCGAGGTGCTCGCCGCCGAAATGTCGTTTCAGCGGGACGCCCAGCGTCAAGCTCATCGATAGATTTTTGAGGTAAGCGTTGAGCCCGACGCCGGTGCTGACGATATCGTTTTCGCCGTCGACAACCGTTGAGCCGTAAACGCGTCCGTAGTCGACGAACGTCAAGGCGCGCAATCGGCGGGCGCGATCGAGCGGCAGAACGTATTCGAGATTGGCGGTAAAGCCTTCCTCGCCGCCCAAGAACGATTCCTCATAGCCGCGGACGGAATTGTTTCCTCCGACGAAGAACCGATCGCTCGAGCCCAGCCCTTGACGTGAGCTCAACTGCGCCTCGAACGACGATTGAAGGGATTGCCCGCCCGACCATTGTCGCTGCCAAAAGCCGTTGAGCTCGTAATTGACTGCGTCGCCGGTGGCTCCCGTCAAATCCTGCCGTCGAATGAACCGCGCGGAGTGCTTATGATAGAACACCGAGTGATCGCCGTAATGCGTGAACGACACGTAGGGGATATATCGATTGACGTTGTCGTCGACCCAGCGGAGCCGCGCGTTGGTTTTCGTGCCGAAGTCGGTCTGCGATTCCTGATGCTGATATTGGAAGCCCGCCTCGTATCGCGAATACCGATCGATCTTGAAAGGAACCCTCAACGTGACGCCCGCCGAGTACGAGTCGCTCTCGACGCCGAAGGTTTTCATTCGCCCCTTGATCGTTTCGGTGTCGTTTTTGCTGTAGTCGAAATCCAATTTGATGCCGCGATGCCCGAGCGGGAGCGAATAGCCCGTGCCCCACGCGTCGGTGCCTTTCGAGTGCTGCCAATAGAGACGAAAGGCGTCGCGCTGATTGGTGAGACTTCGATTGTTGTAGAAAACATATTCGCGCCAACGCCCCGAGGAATCATAGCCGTTGTTATCGACCATGATCGACAGGCGCTGATTGGCAGGCTCGAACGCATAGATGTCGTAATCGGTCGTGCCGAACTCGGAGCCCGCCTTCATCGCCATGCGCAGTTGCACATCGTTGACGCCGTTAAACCATTGAAGATGTTCGTTGACGCGGACGGTGTTATCGAGCGCGCCCTTCGACAGCGGGAAACTTTTTTTGATGTAACTGTCGAGCGTGTGTTTATTGTTGAAAACGTTGACTTCGCCCGTGCGCCCCTCGAGCAAACCGATCTGCACAACGCCGTCGTGAATGCGTTGGGGCGGCAGGAAGGCGCGGCACGTCATATAGCCCTTATCGGCATAAAGCGCATTGATTTTTTCGATCATCGCGTTAATGTCGTTGAGGCTGATATCGTGATCGAGGTATTCATCGACGATGGTTTGAAGTTCCTCCGTCGATAAAATTTCCGACGGTGAGAACTCGACGCGCGTCAACCGAAAAGTCACTGCCGATTGATCGGATTGCTCGGTCGGTTTTTCCTGCTCGACCTCCGCGCGGCGTCCCGCCTCGTCCTCGTTGATCTGATCGATCACGCGTTGACGTTCGAGCGCCTCTTGAGCGCGTCGCATTTGAGCGCCGGCGTCGTCGCCGCCCTCGGCGGGCGCGGCGGACGTCGTCGAGCACATCATTGAAAGCAGAAGCGCGGCGATTAATGCGCGTCTCATTTACCCCAGACCGCCTTCATCATGCGACGATAGCCGCCGTCCTTGCCGTTGAGGTAACCGATGATGCTGTCGAAGAGCACGTAAATCTCTTCGCCGCTGAGGTCGTTCATGAAGCTCAAGCAGACGTCGAGCAGCAGATCGCCCGCCGCGTTGGTGTAGATTTTGAAGGGTTTGAAGCGGGCGTTTTCGGCGTTGGCGGCAGTCGCGATCGCCGACGCGTTATCGGGCGTCTGAGCCTGCGCCTGCAGTTGGATGCGGATCATCGTAAAGATCGAGTTGTCGACGATGACGACGAGCGGGAGCGATTGTCCCTCGATCGTCATGCGCGAGCGGAACGCGACGGTGTTTTGTTCGTCGTTCTCGAGCTCCTCGATCTCAAAAACTTTGATTTCCTTCTCATCGAGATATGCTTTAAACTGTTCAGCCTTATTGGTCATTGATTTAGCCTCCGAAAAAAATTTTTAAGCAGCGTCGACGCGCCGCGCATATATTTTAGCGGGTGACTTTGAATTTATCAATCGAATAAAGAAAAATTTATGGGTGAGGCGCGAAGTTATAGCCGCCGATAATTTTTTGGTCTTTGATTTTTCCGCGCGGACGATTAGAATGATCTCGACGAAAGGAGCGATCGGAATGTTGATTTGGATATTGGTGGTCGGGACGTTCGGCATCTTGAATACCGAGATGGGCGTGATCGGAATCCTGCCGTATGTCGCGCACGAGTTTAACGTCAGTCTCGTCACGGCGAGCCTCTTGATCAGTTTATTCGCGTTGGGCGTCGGGATCGCGGGTCCGACGATGCCGTTGCTTCCGCGCGGACGATTAAAATAATCTCGACGAAAGGAGCGATCGGAATGTTGATTTGGATATTGGTGGTCGGGACGTTCGGCATCTTGAATACCGAGATGGGCGTGATCGGAATCCTGCCGTATGTCGCGCACGAGTTTAACGTCAGTCTCGTCACGGCGAGCCTCTTGATCAGTTTATTCGCGTTGGGCGTCGGGAT
>CALGGP010000234.1 GCA_937915885.1 uncultured Selenomonadales bacterium
GGGCGGGCGGGGAGAAAAACTTTTTTTCCGAACTCCGTCGCCCCCGAACCCCCGAACCCCCAATTACGCATTATGCATTACGCATTACGCATTAAACTTTATAGTCTACGCCGCCGTCGGTGGCAACGTTCTCGACGGGCTGAGCGATATCGACGGATTGAGCGGCGGGCTTAGCGCCTGCTTGAGCGCCGCCTTCAGAATTTCTCGAGCCGCGAACTCTGCCGACGCGTTGAGCATTTTGACGGTTCTGCTGCCACGCCTGACGACCCTTGCCGTTCATGAGCGAGCCGCCGTCGGCGAGACCGGCGTAAACTTCAACGTTGTCGACCTTGAGCCCCTGATTGGCGAGCTCCTGTTTGAGACTGACGAGAGAATTTTCGATGATGGCGCGAACGGCGGCGTTATCGGAGTGGAAGGACGCGTTGACGGTGCCTTCGGCGGTGACAGAAACGCGCACGGTGAGTTCGCCGAGATGTTCGGGTCGGAGTTGAAGAACCATTTCGTTGGTGCCGCTGAGGGCGTTGCGGAACAGGCGCGCGCTCTCGACGATTTGACCGGTGACGTTGAAGTCATCGCGGAGCTGTTGAGCAAAGGCGGTGTTGGGCGTGGACGGTTGAGCCTGCGTCGTCGGCTGAGGAGTATTGACGGTGTTGCCGCCGAGCGCGTTGTTGAGATTTTGCGCAAAGGATTCGCCCGGCAATTGAGCGGCGGTTTGACCTTCGACGATGGGCGCCGACATTTGAGCCTGCGCCTGAGTGTTCACCGCCTGTTGAGCCGCCTGTTGGAACTGCTGATTGAATTGTTGTTGAGCGGATTGCTGACCGGATTGCTGATTGAACTGCTGATTGAGTTGCGGGTTGGAAGTGTCGATGGGCAATTCGCCGCGCGGAGCGGTCGACGAGACATTTGACGAAACATTAGAGGCGTCGGGCGCGTTCGACGTGGATTGAGCGGCGGGCGGGAGATTTTGTGCGGGCGCCGCCGTCGGCAGAGGCGTTGACGCGGAAATGTTGACGGCAAAAGCGGTCGTCTGATTGTGCGCGGGCGCAGTCGATTGCGCGGTCGTCTGATTGGCGGTCGACTGAGCGACGGTCGCCGTCGGCTGATCGACTGCGGGCTGATTGGCGATCGGATTGATCGGAGCGTTCGTCTGCTGATCGATGATCGGAGCGGCGATCGGTTGTGCGCTCGACTGCGGCTGATTGATTGTCGTCTGATTTACGGTAGCCGTCGGCTGATTGACGATCGGATTAATCGGAGCGCTCGTCTGCTGATCGATGATCGGAGCCGCCTGTTGTGCGCTCGTCTGCGGCTGATTGATCGTCGTCTGATTGACGGTAGCCGTCGGCTGATTGACGATCGGATTAATCGGAGCGCTCGTCTGCTGATCGATGATCGGAGCCGCCGTCGGCTGTGCAATTGATTGCGGCTGATTGACGGTAGCCGTCGGCTGATTGACGATCGGATTAATCGGCGCCGTCGGTGATCCGTTCTGATCGGTGGGATTGAAGGGAGCCGCCTGTTGTGCGCTCGATTGCGGCTGATTGACGGTAGCCGTCGACTGATTGACGATCGGATTAATCGGCGCCGTCGGTGATCCGTTCTGATCGACGGGATTGAAGGGAGCCGCCGTCGAATTATTTTGTGGTGCGGCGACGGACGGAGCGGCGGTCGGCTGTGCAAAGGATTGCGGCTGATTAATAGGCGCCGCCGTTAAATTATTTTGTGGCGCGGCGACGAACGGAGCGGCGGTCGACTGAGCTGAGGATTGCGTCTGATTGATTGTCGCCGTCGGCTGATTGATGATCGGCTGCTCGACTGTCGGCTGATTGAGCGTCGGCTGATTGACAGTTGCCGTCGACTGATCGATGATCGGATTGAGCGAAGGCGCGGTCGGCGTTCCGTTTACTTCGATAGGAGTCGCCGTTGCAGAAATATTTTGAGCCGCGCCGTCGGTCGGAGCGAGCGTCGATTGCGGAGCCGCCCCCGAATTATTTTGCGTCGTCACGTTGGACGCCTGCTGCTGATTGAGCTGATACAACGGCGTCGGACGATTTGTCCAAGCCGATTCCTCACTCACCGCCTGTTGCGCCGCTTGACCGTGGTAGCGACGATGCACGGGCTGAGCATTTGCCTCCGTCGTTTGCGTTTCGATTGCGCGATCGGTGATCGTCGTCGGCTGATCAATCTGTTCGGCTCCGCGCGGATTGGATATCGCCTCGTCAAACACCTGCTGCGTCTGCGACGGTTGCGCGGTCGATTGCGGCTGATTGATTGCCGCCTGATCGATTGTCGGCTGTTCGATCGACGTCTGATTGATTGTCGGCTGATTGAGCGTCAATTGATTGATTGTCGGCTGTTCGATTGTCGGTTGATCGATTGTCGGTTGCTCGATTGTCGGCTGCTCGATTGTCGGCTGATTGACTGTCGATTGCTCGATTGTCGGCTGATTGAGCGTCGGTTGCTCGACCGTCGGCGCGGTCGGCTGTGTCGTCGACGGCTGTTGAGCCTCGAGCGTCGGGACGTTTTCAATCGGCGTGATCGGGCGCTCGACCGCGATCGGTGCCTGCTCGGCGGCTTGATTCATCATCGGGCGCGCTGCCGTCGGTACTTCGCGCGTCGGCTGATCGAGTGCGGTCGGCTCGAGCGGCGCCGCTTCGTCGAGTGCGGGCTCCGTCGACGTGACATCGTTCGTTACGAGCTTCGGCTGCGAATTTTTTGCCGTGTCGACTACGTTTGACAGAGTCGCGTCGTTGGATATCACCTGCGTCTGCGACGACGCGTCGGTTTGCTCGACTATTGGTTGTGCGGTCGATTGCTCGACGATCGGGCTCGACGGTTGAGCTTCCGTCGATTGCACTCCGCGCGGATCGATTGTCGGTTGTTCGATTGTCGGCGTTTCGATGATCGTATCGACTTCGATTGGCGCGGTCGACGTGTCGAGCACATTCAACGCTCCGAGTTCGTTTCGATCGGTCGGCGCCGCGTTGAGCGATTGAATTTCCGTCGGTTGCACTCCGCGCGGATCGATCGGTTGCGCCTCGACGTTGAGCGGCTGAACTGCTTCGGGCTCGAGCACCGTTGCCGTCGGAGTGATCACTTCGCCCGTCGGGATTGCCTCGGGCTCGACGTTCACCGCGCGCCAGGTATTTCCCGCGAGCATGTTGAGCATCGATTGATTGTCGGCGTTGGACTGTTGAGGCAGCACCGTCATCATCACGGGCTCTTCGACGGTCGGCGTTTCGCGCACGGCGAGCAACGTTTCAGTGCTCATCGTGAACATCACGGGCGCGTCGACGGGCGCGGATTTTGCGGACGGTTTTTCGTCGATATCCTCTTCAACGTCATCGATGTGCTCGACGTCGTCGGGCGCGGCATCGTTTTTTGTCGACGCCGATTGTTTTGACATCGACCGCTCGTTTGCTCGAGAGGTCTGACGCGAATAATCGTTCGACGTGCGATTGGTCGCGCCGAAGTTATCGGTCGGCGTGGAGCGCTCGGTCGGCGTGCTGATTTTGTCGAGGACGTTGTTAAATGAGCCGGAGTTTTTGTAATTGAGGTTGTAGGTTTTGCGCGAAAAATAATTCGAGCGCAGTGACGTGCTCGACTTCGCGGGTTGGGGATTCAACAGGACGTTTAAATTTGTCGTGTCTTGCATGGTTTCGCCTCGCTTTCTTCAAAGGGGTTATCGGCGTTTCGCCATGTAAAATTAAGCCGACGCGGGCATGGAGCGGATGTCGCGTAAAAATTTGAGCGACTGCAGAGGTCTTTCGATAAGGGATTGGAGATGAGCGATCAAAATTTTTTCGACGTCGTGAAGGGGCTCGGCGCGAACGGCGATATGAGATTGCTCGTTCCAATCGAAGGCGATCATATCATCGACGAGGGCGCGGGCGTTTCGAGTGAGAGGCAAAATATTATCGGCTTGATCGAAGCATCGACGGCAAAGGGCGCCGCCCTCGAACACATCAACGGCGCAATCGTGATCGATCGCGGAGCCGCATCGAACGCAACGGTCGAGTCGGAGTAAGACGCCGGATTGGGCGATGAATTGACAGGCGGCGATGACGGCGACGACGCGGGGATTGCGCTTGACGAAGGTGCGGAGGGAGTTTATGAGGAGAAAAAAAATATCCTCGTCCTTTTGATTGAGAGGCGTCATTTGATTGACGATCTCGAAAAGGAGCGAGGCGTAAGCGAGGCGTAGGAGGTCGTCGGTGATGGGGAAAAAATTTATGAGTTCGGCGTCGCGAATCATATCGACCTTGGCGCCGTGGAGTAGTTCGACGCCGATATGATTGAACATTAAGGTGGGCGCGGCGAGCTTGGATCGTGGTCGTCGGCAGCCGTAGGCGTTGACGTCGAGCTTGCCGAACTCCTTAGTGTAGATGGTGACGACGCGGTGAGCGTCGCCGAAGTCGGTAGTGCGAAGGACGACGCCCTCGGCATGAATGGTTTTTTCCTCCATAATAATATCTCCTCTCGAAAATAATTTATTCCCATCCATCTCCAAAAACCTTCGGAGCAACGGGAGTTCGGAAAAAAATTTTTTCATCCCGCCCACCCGCC
>CALGGP010000235.1 GCA_937915885.1 uncultured Selenomonadales bacterium
GCGGCAAAATGGCGCTCACGGGTCTTGTTGACGATGAGCTGCTGGGTGAAGCAGGCACGCAGGAACAGCTGATGCTGCTGCTTGTAGATGTCAAAGAATTCGTCCCAGGTCTTGCAGGTGCGGGGATCCGGGGTGGCGATGCCAAGCTGGTCGTCGCCGTACTTCTTCATCTTGCCCTGGCGCAGAGACATTTCGAGGGCGGCTGCAAAGTTTACATAGGTGCCGCCGGAGGTGTAGGTGTCGCGGTTGGGCATGCGGGTCTCGGTGCAGCCAGAAACGGCGTAGTCGAGAGCTTCTTCAAAGGTTCCGCCCTTGGACGCATACAGAGGCACGACTTCTTCGTCATTGCAGAGCTTGGGGAAGCCGGAGCCGTATTTGATGGTTTCGGCAACGTCGTACAGGTATTCGTCAGGAGAGAGGGCATGCACGCGGGCGGCGAGGTCCGGGTAGTGCAGGGGGAATTCCCTCTTGGAGCGGAGGAAAAGATGGGTCAGGTCGTTGGTGGCGTCGGCGCCTTCTCTGGTCTGTCCGCCAACGGTCACGGCTTCCCAGTGGCTGTAGCCTTCGTTGAAGGCGCCGCCCGACCGTTGAAGGCAGCCGCCTCCGTTAAAGATGCCCACCGCGTTGAAGGAGCCCACCGCTTAAAAAAATTTTTTGCGACGATGCTCGGCGCGGCGATGATTTTTTCGAGTGCGGAGGCAGCCGATTATGCGGTCGGCGCGTTCTTCACCTCCAACGCCGACGTCAACCTTCAATTCTATCGCTCCGACGACATGGTTCATATGGATCGCCTTTCGCTCGAAACCGATATAAGCGGTCGCGATCCGTCGATTCGATATCGCAACGGCACTTTCTACATCTGCCTGGTCGAGCCCGCCGAATCCGGTCAAACGTTTAAAATCCTCACGACGAAAGATTTTTCCGAGTGGACGACGCATTCATTCAACGTGACCGAGCGCGACGAAAAATTTGACGCGATTTGGGCTCCCGATCTTTTCATCGATGCCGACGGCGCCGCTTACGTCTACTTCTCGAAACAAAACGGCGTCGATAAAAAAACGCGCGAGAAGACCTTCGATATTTGGGTGTCGCGCGCGCCTTCGATCGAAAGCATGAATTTCGAGCCCGCCGTTAAAATTCCGTTGTCGAATTACGAAAGCGTGATCGATGCGCACGTCCGAAAAATCGACGGCGCCTATTACATGATCGTCAAGGACGAAAAAATTCATACCAATAACGACAACAAATCGCCGCGCATGTTTCGTTCGTCCGAGCCCGATAAAAATTTTATCGAAGTCGAAAATTGGGCGTTGAGCGCCGTTCGCGGCTGCGAGGGCTTTTCGATTGTCGACGGCGGCGGCAAAATTTATATTTACGCCGACAATTACAGCGGCAAGTACGACGCGGCGCCGCCTTCGCATCACACGGTCTGGATCACCGACGACATTGAAAACGGTCCGTTCCGCGCGGAGTATGTCGAGAGCGTCCGCCCGATGAGGCATGGCAGCGTCATAATGATCGATGATCCGACGCTCAATAATTTAATCGATCAGATGTCCGCCGAGCGCTCGACCGTCGAAATTCCGACGCGGACGATCACTTTCGAGCGAGACGACTACGGGATCGTCAAGGGGCATGGGCTCGAGATTGAAAAATTTGCGCCGGCTCCGAATGTGATCTATCGAGTGCCGAAAAAAATGCGCGTGCACATCAGCGAATTGATCAATGCGTACGGCGTCAAGCGAATAGAGTTTGTTCTCAAGCCCGGCGCGTCGCTCGACTTCGCCAACATCTTACGTCGCGACAACGATGGCAAGTCCGATAAGAAATACATTCTTGAGCACGAGACCGGCGGTTGGCGCGTCGCGGCGAAATGATCTCGGGGGCGACGCATGAACTTGACGGATTTGGTTTCGAAGGTTGAGACCCTCGGGCACATCGACCGCGCGGATTTTCATTTCGCGTTCGGCGTCGATAAAAATTTCGTGCCGCCCATGGGCATCATGCTCACGTCGCTGGTCGCCAACAATCCCAAGCTCAATTTCCACATTCACGCGTTCCTCAACTCGATCTTCGACGAGGACGTTTTGAAGTTGCGCGCCTTCGTTGCCGACACTCCCAACATTCGGCTCGACATGTATCGCGTCGACCCGAATGCCTTCGCGCATTTCCATGTCGATCGCGGCTACACCATCGCCGTCTACAATCGGATTCTGATCGCGCAAATCCTCTCGTCGAATATCGGAGGGACGGCGACGTTGATCGGCGATCCCCCCAACATCATGATCGGGTCGGCGGTCGGATTGAGCTTCATGGATTTCATACTCAACCTGACCTTGCCCGCGATCGTAATTTTCTTCGTGACGATCATCTTGTTGTTGCTCCTCTACGGTTCGGAGCTCAAGACTCAACGCGAGTTGCAGGACAAAGTGACGCGCATCGATCCCAAAACCAAAATTACCGATCCGAAACTGTTGAAGAAATGCCTGATCGTGTTGGCGGTGACGCTGTCGATGTTCGTGATGCACGGTCAATTGCATTTGGAGACGGCGACGGCGGCGTTGTCGGGCGCGGGGCTGTTATTGTTGATCACCGCCACGAGCAACGAGATG
>CALGGP010000236.1 GCA_937915885.1 uncultured Selenomonadales bacterium
GTATCAACAGAAAACTCTGGTTATAATTACAAGGAAGGTTATCATTATTATGCCAGTGGATGTACGGGCTGTGCTATAACATATACATACACTGATAATACAACCGAAAAAATATTTGATGAAAATCACACAGGTAATCGACTACCTTAAATCATATGACGGCAGACAGCTTAAGCTGATGGAAGTTTGCGGCACGCACACCGTTGCGATCTTCCGCGCCGGCATCCGACAAATTCTCCCGCCGCACGTCGAGCTCGTCAGCGGACCCGGTTGCCCCGTGTGCGTCACCGACGACGCTTACATCGACAAGGCGATCGAATATTCTTTGCGCCCCAATACGATCATTGCCACCTTCGGCGACATGCTCAAAGTGCCGGGCTCGCGCTCGAGTTTGTCACTCGCTCAAGCCGAAGGCGCCGACATCCGAATAATTTATTCTCCGCTCGACGCCGTTGACATCGCTCGAGACAATCCCGACCGCCGCGTCATTTTCCTCGCCGTTGGTTTCGAGACCACCGCGCCCACTGCCGCCGCCGCCGTACTCACCGCTCAATCGATGCGGCTCAAAAATTTTTTTGCGTTGTCGGCTCATAAATTGGTGCCGCCCGTCATGCGCGCGCTGCTCGACAGCAATGATACTCGCGTCGACGGATTTTTATTGCCGGGGCATGTCGCCGTCGTGATCGGTGCCGACGCTTTTAGATTTTTATCGACGGATTATAAAATGTCGGGCGTGGTGGCGGGATTCGAGCCGCAAGAAATTCTTCGGGCGCTCGATCGATTGTTGAGCTCGATCGAAGAGCACCGCGCGGAGGTCGTCAACGAATATCAAAGCGTCGTCCGCGCGGAGGGCAATCCGGCAGCGCAATCGATTTTGGATCGAGTGTATGAAGTTTGCGATGCCGATTGGCGCGGGATCGGTCGCATTGCTCAATCGGGATTGAAGATGCGCGACGAATTTTCGTCCTTCGACATCGAGCGCGTTGATCCGATCGAAGTCGAGCCTCCGACGAAACGGACGGGCTGTCGATGCGGCGAAGTTTTACGCGGCGTGATCGATCCGATCGATTGTCCGCTGTTCGGAAAAAAATGCGAGCCGCTCAATCCGATCGGACCGTGCATGGTCAGCGTGGAGGGCGTGTGCGCGGCGTGGTATAAATACAATCGATCCGACCAATAAAAAAGAGGGGCATTGCCCCATATTTTTTTCGATCGATCATTGCCACAAGGTTAGCGGATCGGTGTAAAGGTATTGATCGCCGACGCGCGGAATGTACTCGAGATGGAGATGCGGTCCCGTCGAAAATCCCGTCGAGCCCACCGCCGCAATCACATCTCCCGCGCGGACGTGAGCTCCGACGCCGACGAACAGTTGACTGCAGTGCGCATAACGAGTATAGGCGTCGATGTGGGGGTGATAGATGAGAATCTGATTGCCGTAGCCGTCGCCTTGATCGGAGGCAATGATCACATCGCCGTCGAACAGCGCCACGATCCCCGCGCCGTACTCGAATCCCAAATCGACGCCCGCATGAAATTTCCATTCGCCCGAGATCGGATGCACGCGCCAGCCGAACGGCGAGGTCACGGGGAAATCCGCCGACGCTCCGACCGTCGACCACACGACGCTCAACACGAACGTCGCGATCAAAAAATTTTTCAAAGGAAGATTACGCTCCCGACGTGTCCAAACCGAAATCGTTATACGAGTTATTGTAAGTCACGCTCCCGTCGATGCTGATATTGCCGTCGGTGATCAGCGCGCCGTTGAAAACATTTCCGCTCGCAGTGCCGCCGCTCGAGCCCATCACCGTCACGCTCGAGCTGTTGGGCGCGTAAATGATCCCGTAGAATTTCGCGCCGTTGAGATTGATCGTCAACGATTTCGTGCCGTTATAGTAAATCACATACGGACGCGCAGTACTCTCATCAATCTGAAAACTCACGCTGCACTTTATTGCGATCTCGTCGCGATAATTATCTATTTCATCGCTGATTTTGACGTAAAACGGTTCGGCTTGCGCGGTGAGCTTGGGGACGTAGGCGCTCAACCACAGAGTTGCGGTCGGACACAGGATATTATCGCCGTTCTGATATTGACTGCCGTCGCTGATCGTCGAGCTCGCTACAGTAGACTTCGCCGCAACCCATTCCGCCTCGGTGAGTTGAGCGTCGCTCTCTTCATAGCGGAGGAGCGCGGAATATTCCTGCATCGTGGCGGGATAATGTCCGTCGGCGAGAATGTTTTCGACAATGGACTGCGTTGATGCATTCGACTTGGGCAAAATCGCGTCAAGACTTGCGGGGACGGCGCCCGTCACCTTATTATCCGCCTTATCGAATTTCAACACGAGACTGCCGGTCGCCGTCGACGCCCCCGACGAAGTATCGCCGTCCGCCGCGCTCGCGATCTTCATGATCGTTTTATACGACTTCGCCACCGTGATCAGACAGTATAAATTTTTGTCGGTGTCAACGCCGTATTGTTGAGTGATCGTTATGTTCGTCGTCGAGAAAACGTCGAGCGCGTCCTTCAAATCCATCAACGTATCCGCCGCATCGGGATATGCCGTCTTCAATTCTTCGTAGCTGAGATACGGTTTCGCTGACGACGGAATGTCCGACTCCGCGATCAAAACGCCGCCGCTCGACGTGCCCCTGCTCAAAATTTTATCGACCGTCCGCGCTACAGAATCCGCCAACTGTTGAGCATTCCTGTTCTCGAGATACATTTGCCCCACGTCGATCACGAACGCCAACATCGCCAAAAAGATCGGCACCAGCACCGCGAACATCACGATCACTTGACCGCGCTCCGCTCCGCGCGGATTTTTTTTCGTCAACACCGTCGACACCCCCGATCACATGTTGAAATTCTGCAACGTGTTGTAAATTATCGGCAACAGCATCACGATGAACAGCGCCGGCAGAATGAACAGCACCAACGGAAATACAATTTTCACCGGCGCCTTCAACGCCTGCGCCTTGACGTGCTGTCGATGCCGCTCCCGCATGTTCATCGCCTGCGTCTCGAGCGTCTTCGCCAAACTCGTGCCGAGCCGCTCCGATTGAATCACCGACGCCGTAAATAAATACACTTCCTCCATGTCGCATCGCTTCGACATCTGCTGCAACGACACCCGACGCGGAATCCCCATCGCCCCGTCCCGTTGCATCTGCTTGCACTCGTCAATCAACGGTCCCTTCATTCGAGCCGTGATCTTCGACACCGAGCCCTCAAACGACAAGCCTGCCTGCACACTCACGCACAACAGATCAAGAAACTCCGGCATCTGCCGACGAATTTGACGGTGCCGCTTCTCGATTATGCTGTTGAGCACCACGAACGGCAGGATCGCTCCGACCACCGCCCCGATGAATCCGATCAATATCTTTTGAATCAAAAACAGTTCCGGATTGTCGGCGAAGAAAATTACCGCCACGACCGCGCACGCCGCTATCGAGCCAATCCACGCCATTACGCATTGGTTGACGTGCCACACGCCTTTTTTGCCCGCCAACATGATTTTCCGCTCGAGCATCGTCGCTATGTCCGTTGGCGCGAACGACAACAATTTTTGTTTGATCATCTCGAGCAGCGGCTTGATCGTCCGATCCGCAAACGGGATGTCGGCGAGCGTCAACGCCACTCGACGCGGCGCGCGTTTCGCCGACTTCGCCGCTTTTTCCGCCGTGTCGTCCTTGAATTTCTGCAACCGTCGCGACACGTCCGCCTGCAAGCCGTATTTTTGTCGAATGCGTTGCGCGATGATGTACACCGCCGCAAATCCGACCAGCGCTCCGAACAGCGCCGTCAAAAAAATCATTGCCAACCGCCCCCGTCCTCGTCCCGCGCGAAGATCGACAGCGGTATCTCCACGCCGTTCATTCGGAATTTCTCCAAAAACGCCGGCTGCAACCCCGACGCCTCGTAATGCCCGACTGATTTTCCTCTGTCGTCTATGTAATCCTGCACATACGTAAACAAATCCTGCAACACGATCGTATCGCCCTCGAGCCGTTGCACCTCCGTGATGTGCGTGATCTTTCGAGTGCCGTCTTTGATTCTCGACTGTTGAATGATCAGATCGATCGCCGACGATATTTGTTCGCGGACGGCTTTGACGGGAAGTTCCATGCCCGCCATCAAAACCATCGTCTCAAGCCGACTGAGCACATCGCGCGGGCTGTTGGCATGCGCCGTCGTCAACGAGCCGTCATGCCCCGTGTTCATCGCCTGCAACATGTCAAGCGCCTCGCCCGAGCGCACCTCACCGACGACGATCCGATCGGGGCGCATGCGGAGCGCATTACGCACGAGATCGCGGATTGTCACGACGCCCGTCCCTTCGATGTTCGCAGGGCGCGATTCCAGCGTCACGACGTGTTCTTGTTGCAAGCGAAGCTCCGCCGCGTCTTCAATCGTCACGATCCGATCGTCCGGCGGGATGAATGACGACAGGACATTTAACGTGGTCGTTTTGCCCGAGCCCGTGCCGCCGCTGACTAAGATGTTGAGCCGCGCTTTCACGCCCGCCTCGAGGAACGTCGCCATGTTTCGACTGAGCGTCCCGAATTTGATCAGATCGTCGACCGCCAACGCCGACTTGGAAAATTTTCGGATCGTCACGCACGGTCCGATCAGCGACAGCGGCGGGATTATGATGTTGACGCGGGAGCCGTCGGCAAGGCGCGCGTCCACCAGCGGCGAAGACTCGTCGATGCGCCGTCCGAGCGGCGTCAATATCCGCTCGATTATGTTCATCAGATGCGCGTTGTCTCGAAACTGCACGTTGGTGCGATGCAATTTGCCGCGTTGCTCGATGAAAATTTTTTTCGGACCGTTGATCATAATTTCGGAGATCGACTCGTTTTTGAGCAGCGGCTCGATCGGTCCGAGCCCCATGATCTCGTCGCAGATATCCGACACGATCTGTATTCGTTCTCCGCGCGGCACGACGAGCGGGCTGTCCTCGAGCACGCGTTGACAGTAGGCTGTGATGATTGCGGTGATGTCTTCGCGCGAGCGGTCGCCGCCGGTGAGGATCAGCTGTTCTTCGGCATTCATCTCTTCGACGATGCGGCTGTGAATTTCGAGTTTCAGCTCCTGATATCGGTCGCTCAACGGCTCATTGGACACCGATCGGCGCGCGGTGAATGCGGTCGAATCGATTTTTGTTGCGTCCTTTGGTCGGCGGCTTGCAAACGACGTTGAGTCCTGTTTGGTCGGCGCCGACGGTTGGACGGGCGGCGTCGACGGTCGGGGCGGTTGTTGAGGGCGGAGACTTTCCTCGGCGGCTTTGCGTCCGCCTAATCGGTCGAGCAATGACATCGGCGAGCACTCCTTTCTTCATTGGACACCGATCGGCGGGCGGTGAATGCGGTCGAGTCAATTTTGGTTACGTCCTTTGGTCGGCGGCTTGCAAATGACGTTGAGTCCTGTTTGGTCGGCGTCGACGGTTGGACGGGCGGCGTCGACGGTCGGGGCTGTTGTTTAGGGGTGAGACTTTCCTCGGCGGCTTTGCGTCCGCCCAATCGATCTAACAATGACATCGGCGATCAGCTCCTTTGTGTCAACTGCCCTTATACTCGGGCGCGGAAGTCGCCTTCAATTTGCCGTCCGAGCCACCGAAATAATCTTTGACGAACTTGACGTTGATAGTCGCCGACGCCGTGACACAAACGAAGTCGCCGTCAGTCAATTTCGCGGGCGTCAACGTCAAATCTTTGCACACCATCAGGGCGGTATTGTTTTTGAGAACGGTCTCGTTGGCGGTGGAGATTTCGGCGGTCGTGTCGGTGAGAGTGGCGACGCGGGCGGCGGTACCGGCTACGTGTTTAAGGGCAAGGTAATCGGAGATCATCATGCCGCCGTAGATGACGAGGAGCATGAGCGCCAAAAATCCGGGCACGATGACGGCGAACTCGAGAATTGATTGCCCGCGCTGTCGGAACGGGCGGTTAAAAAATTTCATGGCGGAACCACCTCCGTTGCTCGAAAATGAGAGTGCTGTTACGAAAAAAGCCTCCCGCCCCGAAGGAACAGGAAGCCTTTTTATATTCGATTGAATTGAACCGCGTCCGCAGTCACGCCGCATTATGAGCCGGAGACAGACGACGCAGTCTTCACGGTCTCAATGTTAGTGCCAATCTGAGTAGCAAGATCCGATAATTTTGAGTCTATCGAAGCACTATTTTTCATCGAAATAACCGCTGCCGCAATTACCGCAACAAGAATGGCGTACTCTATGATTGATTGACCGTGTTCTTTTTTTTCTCTAAAGAAGTTATAGATTTTCTGCATCATGACTTTTCGCCTCCTTCCCTCTCAAATTTTTATACGGAACAAATAATTGCCGATTCATTTATGTCAAGCCCGAAGGCTCAAGCATCCTCAAGATTGGTGATCCGATTGATGATGTACAACCCGATTATCTCACTCACCACCGCGACCACGCCCGCGATTTGTCCGATGTCATTCTCAAAGAAAAACGTCAGATTCTCCGGCGCAAAGAAATACATCCCAATCATCACCAGAAACGGCATAACCGCCACGGCTTTTGCCGTCGAGCGCCCCTGCGCCGTCAACGATTTGACTTCGCGTTTCATTTTGATGCGCTCCGTCACCGTCATACTGATCGTGTCGAGGATCGATGCAAGGTTGCCGCCGACTTGCCGTTGGATCAGCACCGCCGTCACCACCAGACTGAAGTCCGTCGAGTTCACGCGCTTATCCATGTCTTCGAGCGCCCGTTCCAAACTTACACCCGCCGACAGATCGCGCATCACTCGCGCAAACTCGTCGCTGATCGGAGGCTCCATATCCCGCACAATCACTTCCATCGATTGAGTGAAACTGAAGCCCGCGCGCATGGAGTCGGCAACCGTCGCGAGACAATCACCGAGCTGATTGACGAAGGCATTGCGCCGTCGACGGATTCTCAAGCCGACCAGCACGTCTTCGACAACGGCGATTCCGATTGCGGCGATCATAGCATAGTTTGTGTTCAGTGTCAAGAAGAACGTGAATATTCCCGTCGCCGCCGCGCTGATGAGAATGATCGCGGCAAATTCGCTGCCGAGGAGCGGCAAACCCGCTTGACGCATTCGGATATTGTACTTTTCAATGGGCTCGAATTGACCGAGTGGCGTTGCCGTCCGTCGGACGAAATCCATCAGCTTGACGAAAACGGGCAACTCGCTCTTGACGATCGGCTCGTCGTTGTAGTAGAGCCGCAATCGATAGAGCAGGTCGATGCGCTCACGGCTCCGCGCGTACGAGATGATCAAAATCACCAGGCACGCCGCCAACAATCCGATCGACAACGCAATCAAGATTGTCATTGTCGGACGCCCCCTCTGCGCGCGTCGACGTCCATCAGCTCGAACGCCATCTGATCAAACTTGCGGGCGATGGTCGAATTAAAGTCGATGCCGCCGGGCATGCGTCCGCTGTTGGCGGTGGAGATCAAGAGATATTCGTTGGGCAGGATCGACGCGACGGGATGATTGATTGCCGTCGACAGGCGCCGTTGTTCTTCGTCGTTGTAAGGGACGACACGCGAGAACACGACATTCAACCTTTTGCCGAAGCCCGACCAGCCGTCGAACATGCCGAGCGCGCGCCGCATGTGTTGTGTCTCGAACCCGCTGCCGATCATTCCCGTCAAGAATATCGTGTCGGCGAGTTCGCAGACGCCCATCACGAGCGGACTGACGCCCGAGGGCAGATCGATCAGCACGTAGCGATAGAGGCTGCCCGCCATTCGGATAATCGACAGCAGGCTTTCAAGATCGACGAGTTCTGCCAGTTCGGGGCGTTTGGGGCTGCTCAACATGTGGAGCCCGTCGGCGAGCGTCATGAAGTAGGGGCTCAAGGTGATCGGAGACAAGAGTTGGATATCGCGCGCCGCCTCGACGATGGTGCTGACGGGTTCGGCGTCGAAGAAGATCGGAAGGTCGCCGAATTGGAGATCGGCATCGATGACGCCTACGGATTCGCCGCTGCGCCGAGCGAGGCTGATTGCGAGGTTGGCAATGACGGTAGTCTTGCCGCTCCGACCTTTGGGGCTGAAGAACGCGACGATCTGAGGGGGCTTGGGTTGCCCGCGTCGGACGAAGGCGTGAAGTGCTTCGGAAATTTCTTCGCCGCGAAGGGGCTTAAGCATAGAGCCCGCCGCTCCCATAGCCAGACATTGATCGGCGATGTCGGCGTTCCAATGTTCCATCATGCAGAGCACGACGGTATTTGGGAATGTCGACAGGAAATTTGGTATAGCGGCTCGAGCGTCGGGATCGTCGACGTCGATCAAGAAGACGTCGGGCTGAAAGACGGAGCTTTGTCCGAGCGCGGCTCCGATCCTCGCGAATGACGCCGCCAACTCGAAATCGGTAGTCTCGCGCACGACGGCGGCGAGGCGATCGAGCTGAGCGTCGTCTGTTTCAACCAATATCAATCGGTGATTCATCTTAACACCTGCTTTGATATTCCGTGTTTGTTATCGATCGTTTCGTCGGAAAAATTAAGTGTCTAACATTAATTTTTGATTAAAATTTGATTAAAAATTTACTCCCGCCCACCTGCCCCATGAAGGCTGCCGCCTTCAGCCGTTAAAGGGAGGCGCCGTCGGCGCGCGTGGGAACTGCTTCCTCTGTTGGGCGCCGTCATCGGGGGGCGGGAGCGCTGACGGCGCCCTTCCGTCCGTCGCCGACAATCACCGCCCGCCGAAAAGTCCTTTGAGCCATGAAAAAATTCCTTTCGATTGCGCCTCCGCCTCGACCGCGCCCGTGTTCCGATTGGTGTATCGCGCCACCAGCTCCCGCAAACTCTCCGTCAACGCCGTCGAATTGTCGTCGAGCACCAACGGACAACCGCGCTCGATCGACCGCCGCGCCGACGCATAATCATTCGGCAGATTGTGATAGAACTGCTTGCCGAGCACCTGCTCAACGTCTTTCGTCAAGATCAATTTTTGCGAGTCGCTACGATTCTGCACCAGCCGAAATTTATTGTCCTCGTAATTGAATTTGTGCAGAGTGTCATAGCCCGTTTTGAGATTTTTGATCGCGGGGACGAAATCCGCCACGCACAGGAACGTGATGATCGTCGACACGTCGAGCACCGTCAGGTTGAGATCGGAAAAAATTTTCGGCGTGTCGAATACGATGAAGTCAAAGTGATTGAGCTCCGCCACCAGCCGCTCTACCGTCGCCGATTGTATGTTGTACGATTCGAGCAAAGTTTTCGGCGGCGCCATCACATAAAACGTCGTCCGACCGTGAGAATACGGCGTCAAAAATTCTTCCGCGCGGAATTGATTATTGTCAAGCGCCGATTGCGCGTCGGAGATCGTCCGCGTCGGCGTCAATTTCAAATAATTGCAGACGTCGCCGAATTGCAGATCGAGATCGAGCAGACACACCGAATGATTGAGCCGCGCCAACTCCGCCGCAATGTTGATCGCTACGAGCGTTTTGCCGATCCCCGACGCCGTGCTGAACACCGTCAACACGATGCTGCTGCGCATTTCCGCCATCAATCA
>CALGGP010000237.1 GCA_937915885.1 uncultured Selenomonadales bacterium
GGGTGGGCGGGAGAAAAAATTTTTTTCCGTAACTCCTAAGGGATGTAAGGGCGGAAATTTATCCGATCAGATCGCGGCGCTTGCTCTCGAAAAACGCCTTGAATATTTTTTCCAGCTCCGCATAAATTTCCCGCTCGTCGCCCTCGTGCAATATCTCTATGAATCCCCATCGATCCAACAGCACCGACGCCGCATGCCCAATCGTTTCAATCACGCACTCCGAACTGTCGAGCGGCGCCAACATCACTATCGCCGTCCGCACCTGCTCGCCGCCCGTCGGATATTCAAAGCCGCGCCCCAATTGCAATATCCCCAACGCCGATGTTTCGACGTGCCGACTTTTGCAGTGCAACAAGACCATGTGATGCCCCGTCAATACCGTCGAGCCTTTGTCTTCTCGACTCAATAAATCCCGTTTGATTCCGTCGCTGTCGATCGCCGTCCGTCCGACGTGCCGTCCCACCGTCGCGCACGCTTCGTCAATCGATTGCACTTCCGCGCGGATGAAAAACCAATTCGTTAGCAACGCCGTGATCGACAGCCCGTACTCCGTCAATTTTTTCAGCGCGTCGACGAACGACAGCCGCGCCTCTATAACTTCCGCCGAGCTCAAAAATTTTTCGTTCTGACGTGACAGCTCGTTTTCGATCGCCTGTCGATCTTCTCGAGTGAGCGCCGTGTTGACGACGACCACGGGGCATGGCGCGTGCGGGATCGGCACCGTCGAGATCACGAACTCGAACTCCATCGACGCCACGTATGTCGGATTGATTGACAGCGTCGGCACTTGATCGACGATCCGAACGTTGCGAAATTGGCTCCGCAATCGGCTTGCCAACAATCGCGACGTTCCCATGCCCGTTGGGCACGCCACCACAACCCGATGCTCCGAATGCAAAAACGGTTCGCTGTCGGCGAGCGCCGCGCCCAAATGCATTGCGATGTATGCGATTTCCGCTTCCGGCAATTCGCGTCCGATGTCGCGCTCGACTTCGCCCACGCATTTTTTTGTCAGCGCCATCAGCTCGGGATAATGTATTTTGATCTCGTTGAGCAACGGATTGCGAATGTCCATATTCATTTTCAAGCGGCTGATCGACGGTCCGAAGTGATTGACCAGCCCCGCCAACAAATTTTGATTTTTGTCGATGTCGCGCCCCGTCTCTCGAGCCGCCGTCTTCATCACAGACCGCGCCAATCGCACCAGCCGAAAATTATCCATCATCGACACCGTACCGATGTTTTCAGTGTCGTAGCGATTGCGCGCGCCGAGAATGTGCGCCGTGATATATCCGATCTCACTGTCGGGCATTTCGATATCGAACTCCGCGCGGATTTTTTGAGCGAGCGCCGCCGCAATTTTATATTCCCGATGCGACTGTAATTTTTTGAGCGACGCGTCGTCGAGTTGCAACGCCTCATGATTTTTGATGCGCTTGACTGCCAACGAAAGATGCACCGTCAAACCGACGAAGGCGTTATCCGACAGCTGATAATCGGCATTGACGGCAAGCGTGTGAATGATTTTGTCGAGCCGCCGCCAAATGCCCTCGTCAATGAGCTCGAGCAAAAACTTCGACGCCTGAGTGATGCGCTCGTCGGAATCGGCGCCGCTCAAATTATCGTGCACGAGCTGAAGTAAATCGTCCTCGCCGACGTGCTCATGAATGTATCGAACGATCGCCCGTCGAAGGTCGCGCTCGTCGCCGAGCAAACTGATCCCGAGCCCGGGCTTCCTCAACAATCGCAAGCCCTGATCTCGAAACCACGGCTCGAGTTTGTCGAGATCGTTGCTGATGGTCGAATCCGTCACGCGCAGTTGAGACGACAGCACAAACAATTTGATCGGTTCGCGGCTCGACAGCAGGCGGCTGATGATCACCGACAGGCGCTCCTTCGGCGAATACTCCTTCCGATCGAGCGCCTTTTTGATGTGCTCCGACAACGCAAATTTTTTGACGGGACTGCCGAGCAGTTGAAGCCCCGTTCCGGCTCGACGCTCGAGAGTGAGATCGTAGGACGCGAGCAGTGCCTCGACCTTCGGCAGGTGACGCGAGATTGTTTTCGAGCTGACGTCGAGCGCCGAGGCGATTGCGCCGAGCGTTTTGACGGAATCGTTTTCGAGCAGCAGTTTGACGATCAGAACGGTGCGTTGATCCATTGCAATTACCTCCG
>CALGGP010000238.1 GCA_937915885.1 uncultured Selenomonadales bacterium
GGGTGGGCGGGAGTAAATCAGTCGAGTTGCGTCGTATAAATGTTGCCGCCTTGGATCGTGAAGTTCACGAACTCCGACGTCGCACTCTCATTGTTCGGCGTCACGAACTCAAAGCAATATATAAATTCTCCGTCGCCGAGCTCCTCACTGCCGAATTTCAAACTGTCGCCGACCGTAAACGTGTCGACCTCAACCTCGATAAAGTCGTCGACTTCTTCATCGCCCGTCGGCACCCCGTAATGCAACGTCGTGATCCGATCGCCCTTCTCGATTTTGATCAAATGCTTATCCGACACGCCGCGCTCTTCATTCATCGGACGCGCGCCCAGAACTTTATACTCCTTCGCCTTGTAATCGTACGCCGCCTCCAAATTGCAACGTTGACCGTTGAGCTTGATCGGCACCGAATACAAATCGTAATCATCTTCCTCCGCCGTCACTTCAACGTAAATCGGATAACCGTCGAGCATCAGCCAAGTCCCGTCAAATTGATCCTTCGCCGTGCCTTTATCCCAATCGACGGTAACCGTGTTGTCGCTGCCGAGATAAAGCGCAATGCCCTGTTCGGCGTCGACATACGCCAGATTGCAACGCACGCTCGCAAGATTTTCCATCTGATCCGCCGTCAACTGCACGAACGCATTATTCTTGTCGTCGATCTGAATTTTTAAATCCTCGAGATCATCAATGTTGAAGAACGTTTCGCCGACCGCCGTCTGCGGGATCGTCGACACGTCAACGTCCATCAGCGACGCCGCCTCCGCCGGCATTTGCCCGTACATCAGATAATGATACAAATACTTGTGCGGTTGAGGCGCCGCATAGACCGTGTTGTAAATTTGGAAAATCTGTTCGCCGCCGTCGAAGGGATAAAAGCCGCTGATGCCCGCGCCGCGACTGCGATACGCGCCGTTGACTTTGTAGACGACCGCATCATCAATCGCGCCGATCAGATTGTCGGAGCTTGCCGGCAACAAATCTCTCGAGTTGCGCGCGAGATCGCCCAAGTCGATCATATCATAATAGCCCTTTTCGCGAGTATTGCCGCCGTAGTTTTCGGAGCGATGAGCACTTCGACCGAGGCGCGAGAAAAATTTGCGCGGGTTTTGAGCCGACTGTTGAAGAGATTCGATGCCGAAATTCTCATAAGCCGCCTTGAGCGAAGGCATCTTCGACAGATCGATCACCGACAAAGTTGCCGTGCCGTCGGTCCACGTCCGCGAGCAATCGGCATAATAGGTGTCGCAGATGATCGAGCCGAGCTCACCGCCGCCCATCGCGGGATTTTTTCCGAGCGCGCTCAACAGCCCCGTATACTCCCAACCGTTGCCGGGCTCGACTTCCTCCGACGCCACCATATATCGCGACAGCCCGTAAAAATTATTCGCCGTCTCATACGTCGCCATAAGACAGGTGTCGAAGCCGACGATCTCAAACGGCGGATTTTTTTCGTTGGCATCGAACACCGAGGTGAAGGCGTCACGAATGCCGTTGAGGCTCATCATCTGATTGAATTGCTCATCGTGACAAACGCCGAACACCGAGCCGCCGCCGTGATCCCAAAAGATAAAAACTTTGTGGTCGGCATCAAAATTTTCTTCGCCGTAACGGAGGAAAGTCGCGAGCGTGTCGGGCGAGCCCATGCTGGCGTTGGCGATCGCCGGCAACTCATGAAGTCCCTCCGAATCGTAAAGACAACGGTTGAGCTGCCCCGCGTTCATAAACGCATTCTTCCAAGTCTTGGCGCCGCCCGCTTGGATCAAAACCTTGACGTTCTCGGGCACCTTCGCCTTGAGCATCTCGTTGATGTCGGCAGTCGCCGAGCCGTAATCGCTCTCGAGATTCGAGCCGCAGATGTACCAATAGATCAGCCAAGTATCGTCGGCGTTGTAGGCGTCGGCGAACTCGACTTCGGGCTTTTGAGTCGAGACGGCAGTCGTCGGCGGAGGCGCGCTCGACTGATCGTCGCCGCCCATCAATCCGAACATCGAGCCGATCAACACCGCCACGATCCCCAAAATTTTTACAGGCATAAAATCACTCCCCTTTATGCGCGAGATATTGCATGTATTGCCACTTCGCCTCCTTCCGCTTGCGATGGCTGATCGGAACCTTCCGTCCGTCGTCCAACAAAAAATCCTCGTCCAACATCTCGGCGATGCGATCCATGTTGACGATTATTCGATAGTGACACTCCAAAAACCTTTTATCCGTCAGCAACCATTTTTGACAGTCCTCGTAGCTCATCGACGAAATGAACTGCTGCGTCCGCGTCGCGACCCGCAACTTGTGTTTTTCGTTGATGTCGACAAAAAAAATATTCGAGTACGGAATATCCACGTCGGCGCCCTTGATGACCGGCACTCTCAGCTCAAGGTGTTTCGCCATCAGTTTAGGATAAATGTACTCGAACGTCCGCTCAAATTCCGCCGCGTGCTCGTCGAGCGGCTTGATGAAATACCCCGACGCGAACACCAGATAGCCGTCGAGCATGAACGCGTCGCTGCTCGTCAAAAAAATTATATTGCAATCCCGATCGATATCTCGAATTGCATGCGCGACTTGGATTCCGTTCATATCCTTCATGAAGATGTCGAGCACGATCAGATCAAAGCGCTCCGTCCTCAAATCCGACAGAAATTCGCGCGGATTGAGATAACTGCTCGTCTTGAGATTGTACGACAGCTCGCCGTGATTTTTGAGAATGTAGCCGGTGATGTAATCCGTCGCCGCCGCCAAATCATTTTCATCGTCGTCGATCAATGCCAATTTCATGCAACCACGCCCCAAAAATATTTTCTCGCCGCGAATTTTTTTCTCGACGTGCGCGGCGTCTTATGCAGAGTTTCTTCGATGCTCCGACACGCCAACAGTCGAAAGCGATCGAAGTAATTGCGCGTCGCGTTGACTTCGTCCTCGATCATGTCGAGCGCCTTGCCGACCGCGCGATACACTTTCGGACGCTCTTCGGGCGCGACCGTTTGACAGTAATTTTTCAATCGACCATCGCAACGATCGCCGTCCAATCCGAAAAATAATTTTTGACGCTCCGCGCGGAAATCTCCGAAGGCGGCGATTTGCCCGATCGCGTCCGCTAAAATCTCGTCGAGCGGGTGTTCGCGCACGCTCCCGAACACCTTCGATATTTCGTAAAGCACGAGCGCGTGATGCACTCGAATCAATTGCGATTTGTTGAGCCAATCGGACGCCGTCAACGGAATGTAAAACGGACTGTTGCCCGCCTCGACCGCGTTGATCGCGTCGACGGTGATATTGCTGTAGGGTTTCTCCAACGTTTTAAGATCGATGTCGGGCTCGTCGGGCAACGGCAACGACGGCGCGGGCGTCGGCAAAGTATACCTGTGCTGCAAAAATTCTTCGGCGCTCACAAAATTTTTTTCCATGTCGGGTCACCTGCTCCTTCATCAATTTTCGGTTCTTTGAAAATGATAGCAGATGCATTTTTCTTTTCAACAGGTGATCAAAAACCGTCAATCATGCTCCAAAATCGATCCGCGCTCATGCAAAAAACGCCCGCGATCTCAATCGATCTCGGACGCATTTTCGATCGCTCGTCGGCTCAATCGCGCTTGAGTTTGTGCACCAGCCCGACCACCGCGCTTGCAAATCCTTCGTTCGTCTCGCGGCGATTGTCGACGCCTCGGCTCTTGTTATCGGCGCCGCCGTCGGAGCCCGTCGGACGATTTTTTTTCGCGCGTTTTAATTTCGCCGCCGCCCGCACCAAACTGATTTTGTTTTCTTCGCTCATAGATCAATCTCCTTTCAATACGAATTGTCGACGCGCCTGTAAACTTCGTCGCCGTAATTCGACCAACGCGATTGCCCGTCGCTGTCGCGCCACTGCCGCCCGCCGTAAAACGGTTTTTTGTAGATGATGTACCACGCCATTTCGCCGCAAGTATCGAGCGGCGTCTCGCCGACGAGCCCGACGGGATCGATGTAAACCCACGGCGACGCCGGCGGCGTCATGCCCGAGTTGTATAAATACATTCTGTCATGCTCGACATCATACAGGCATTTTTGCCAAGAGCCGTCGAATACGCGCGTGATTTCGCCGGTAGTCATATCATATCGCGCCGGAAAAACTTGAAACGAAATTATATACTTCGGCGGACCTTCCTGCTCGACGCGCACCGAGCTCCTGTCGATGTACCACGCCGTCCCATGAGACGCCTCACCCAAGATCAGCACTCCGCCGTTGAGATATTCCGACGGGATCAACTCGTTGGCGTCCGCCGTCGACGGTCGACCGAGCGTCATCAGCAGCGCCGACATCATCAATGCCGCCATCAAAAACATTCGCTTCATCGCAATCGCCGCCTTTCGATCTCAATAGGAATTGTCGATGCGTTGATAAAGTTCTTCGCCGAAGTCGGGCCAACGCAATTGCCCTTTGCTGTCTTCCCATTGCCGCCCGCCGTAAAACGGTTTTTTGTAGATGATGTACCACGCCATTTCGCCGCTGTGATCGAGCGTCAACTCGTAAGTCGGACCGACCGGCTTGATATACTCCCACTGCGAATAATCCCGATTGTAGTTGAAGGCGAACATCATGCCATTTTCGACATCGTACTTGTACTTTTGCGGAGTGGCATCGAACACGCGCGTCACTTCGCCGGTGTCGATGTCGTAGCGCGCCGCGAAAAGTTGAAACGTGATGATGTAAATCGGATCGTCTTCGTCCTCGAGGCGCACCGAGCTCTTGTCGATGTACCACGCCGTGCCCTGATGCATGCCGCTCAGGATCAACACGCCGTCGTTGAGATATTCCGGCGCGCCCGCCGCCGACGTCCGTCCGACCGTCAACAGCAGCGCCGACATCATCAACGCCGCAATCAAAAATACTCGCCTCATTAATACCGCCGCCTTTCGACTGTTATTCGATCGGATTTTCGATCGATCGATCGGCGATATCAAGCGCGGCGCAAAAATCGATCGCATTTGTCGAAAATCGTTTGCGCCGTTGACAATCCGTTCGGATTCATGATAAGGTTAGCGCAACATTTTTGCAAGGAGTTTTTATGACTGAGATTTTCGCGGTCACTCTCCTAATCGTGTTAATTTTTATCGCCGACTCGTATCTGAGATTTTTGCCGTTCTCCGCGCGGCTCGACGACGAGATCAAACGTCGTCTCCGACGCCGACAGCTCGTCTGTTCGATCGTCGCCGTCCCGATCATCGCCAACATTTTTCTCGTCAACGGCATCATCGCCGCGTCCTTCAAAGCCGTCCTGATGCTCGGCGGGATTCCCTGCGTTTTGATTCAAGTGCTCACCGTCAAGGGCAAAACGCTCCAACACATTTTCATCGTCGGCATGTTCGGGCTGTGGAGTCTCCTTCAACACAATTGGGCGTCGATCCTCGACGTAATTTTTTTCCTCGACCGTCCCGAGTCCGAAATTCTGCTCATTCATGCGATCGAATATTTGATTCTGTTCGTCGTGCTGCTGCCGCTCGAGCGTCGATGTTTTTTGACGCTGTTGCCCGCCGACGCCTTTTTTGAAAATCGACCGCAAAGTTATTACATCGCGCTCATGCCGTTCGTGCTCGGATTCGGGCATCTTTTGTTGTGGGCGGACGAGCGGCTGTTGCATTCGTGGGGCGAGCGCCTGTCGCGGCTGTATTTGTTGCCGGTTTTTTTGTTCCTCTGGCGATATATATTGGCGGGCGCGCAAAGATTTTTCGAGCACCGACGGACGATGCGCGAAAGCCGAATGATGGAAGAACAATTGAGCGCGCTCGAGCGGCACAATCGCGCGATGCGAGACAATCAACGGCAGATGGAAGAACTTCAAAAAAATCTCCGCGCGGAGTATGAAATGATCGCGCGACGGTTGCGGTCGGGCGATCTTGACGGCGTTCGGGAGCATATCAATCGGCAGGACGCGCTGATCGATTCGACGAAGATCATAGAATTTTGTCGGGCGCCGCTGATCAACGCGGCGTTATCGATTTACATTCAACAGGCGGAGCGGCATCGGATCAAATGTCGGCACAAAATAAATTTGCCGCCGACGTTGCCGATTGACGAGAATGATTTTTCGATACTGCTGTCGAACGTGCTCGAGAACGCTGTCAATGCGAGCCGCAAACAGCCCGAGGGTCGGCGGGAGTTGTCGATAATAATACAGACGCGCGGCAAACAATGTGTGGTCGAGATCGCCAATCGATTTGACGGCGCGATCGAGTTTGACGAAAACGATTTGCCGATCACGTCGGTTGAAGGGCACGGGATCGGAACGACTTCGGTGATGGCGTTTGCAAAAAAATACGGGGCGCATGCGGCGTTCGATCAATCGGACGGGTGGGTGACCTTCTCAATGTATCTGTTTGTGAAATCCCATGGGGGGGGGTCTCTGATCGATGCTTGCAGCAATATTTTTTTCAGTCAACGTCGTCGTGATTCAACTGCTCGGAGCATATCTTAGGTATTTGCCGTTCCGCGCGGCGATGACGCCGACGGAGATCAAAAAATTATGGCGCCGATTTTTTATTTGGAGCGCGACGAATTTTTTGATCATCGTAATGTTGATCGCTGAGCTGGGATTGAACACCGCGCTTTTTAAATTGACGCTGTTCATCAATTGGCTGCCGTATGCGTTGATCGCGCTGTCGATCATCAAACGCGACCTCAAGGAACATGTCTTCGTGATCGGCATGGAATTTCTTTGGAGTCTGATGTTGCATTCGATTTCGACTTCGACATCTTACATACTGTTGCACTGTGACGCGTTGTCGTCGAGCGAGGTGTTGTATCTCCACAACGCGTTGTGCATGACGCTGTTTTTGATTCTGATCCGTTGGGAGCGGCGACTGTTTTTGAATATCCTGCCGTCGAGATATTTTTTCGACAATCCGTTCGGTTGGCACGCGGCGATTTTGCCGTTGGCGATCGCGCTCGGGTCGTCGTTGCTGATGGCGGACGCGCATTATCCGCACGATTTGAGGGAGCAACTGTCGCGCGTGGTGATCCCGTTGTTTTTCTTTCTGGTGTATCGGTCGATGAGCATTTCGACGCGGCTGATTGACGAGAAAAACGAGCGCGAGCACATCAACGGGTTCATCAATCAGCGGTTGGAGGCGCTGAGGAAATATAATTTAATCATGCAGGAGCATCAAAAGCGGTTGGCGATTTTCCGTCACGACCGGCGGCACAATTACCGATTGATCTCGGCGATGCTCGACTCGGGCGATGTCGACAAAGCGATCACTCTGATCGAAAAGCCCGCCGAAAAGTAAAGGGCGCCGCCACCGCTCCCGCCCCATTGTCGGCGCCCAACCGAGCCCGAGGTTCCCACCCTGCGGTGACGGCGCCCGCCCGTCGAAGGCGGCAGTCTTCAACGATTGATCGGAGCAAACGCTGATAGAAATTAGAGCGCGCCGACGCCGATTGGGTGCCGCCGAAAAAAACGGACGCGATCGATGCGAAGTGGGCGCCGCCGACGCCGATTGGGCGCCGAAAAAAAACGGACGCAGTCTATGCAAAGTGGGCGTCGCCGACGCGGGCGATGTCGACAAGGCGATCACTCTGATTGAAAAGCCAACTGAAAAGTGAAGGGCGCCGCCACCGCTCCCGCCCCCAATGACGGCGCCCAACGGAGGTCGTTGTTCCCACCCTGCGGTGACGGCGCCCGCCCGTCGAAGGCAGCAGTCTTGATTGATCGGAGCAAACGCTGATAGAAATTGGAGCGTGCCGACGCCGATTGTGCGCCGACGAAAAAAACGGACGCAGTCGATGTGGAATGGGCGTCGCCGACGCGCGAGAGAAGGCGGCAGTCTTCAACGATTGATCGGAGCAAACGCTGATAGAAATTGGAGCGCACCGACGCCGATTGTGCGTCGAAAAAAAAATCAGACGCAGTCGATGTGGAATGGGCGTCGCCGACGCGCGAGCGAAGGCGGCAGTCTTCAATGATTGATCGGAGCAAACGCTGATAGAAATTGGAGCGTGCCGACGCCGATTGTGC
>CALGGP010000239.1 GCA_937915885.1 uncultured Selenomonadales bacterium
GGGCGGGTGGGCGGGAAAAAAAACGTCGCTCTGCGTCGGCGGCGCAAACATAAAAGGGGCTGTGCCGCCCCCGTTTTTTATGCCCTTAAAAATTTTTTAGTCGATGTCGGCGAAGACGATCGGTAGTTCCGTCGACAGGATTTTTTTGATCTGCAGCGCCAACTCTCGCATTTGAGGATGCGCATTCTTCGCCGTCCGCAATCGCAGGAAGTGTCGCCACTCCCGAAGATTCATCGTCATATATAACTCCGTCTTCAACGAGTTCGGCAACACCGATCGTGCCTCCTCGGGACGCGCGCCTTCTGATATCATCGTCAGGTAAAACATCTCCGACATCTCCATCGCTCGACGCCACGTCTCGTAATTCGGATCGTCCTCCGACCAAAAGCACGGTCGAATAAATGTCAGCTCGTTGCCGAATTTACCGCTCGAATAATTACAATACCGCGTGCTCTCTTGACTGTAGCTCGCCAGTCGATGTCGCACGATCTCATGCGACACGCCACGATCACAAATTACATGCATCGTCACCGATTCGTGCTCGAGCACCGATTCATGCCCGCGCTCAATCAGACGCCGAATAAATTGCTCCGCGCTGTCGTCCGTAATGTTCCCTTCGCTCTTATAACATACGCGACCCGCGCGCTCCAATCGCCGCATGATCTCCGCGCCGTCCAATGCTCGCGACAATTCCGCCCGCGCCTCGATTATTTTCATCGTATCCCCCATGTCCGTCAAGCTCGAGCCAACGCCCGTCGGCTGTTTTCAATCGCCGCATGATCTCCGCGCCGTCCAACTCCCGCGACAATTCTGCCCGCGCTTCGATTATTTTCATCATATCCTCCAATATCCGTCAAGCCGACGTTGTCAGCCGACAAAATTTCGTCAAGCGACACCGACAAAATCTCCGACAACGGATCGCCCGACGGCTGTTGAGACAATTCATCGCCGAAGTTGATCCCCATGATCCCGTATTGCGCCCCGTTCTTCACCGTCAACGTGCCGTCGCCAATCGAATACACAACATCATTGCCGCTCACTCGCGCGCCCGTCACTACCGCGTCTCCTATCGAAATCAAATCAGCCTCAGGATTGTAATTGTAGATCGCATCTTTGCCCGCGCTGTATACGAACAAATCTGCGCCGTCGCCGCCGTAAAGTTTGTCATTGCCGCCGCCGCCGCTCAACGTCGAGCCGCCCGATCCCGCGCGGAGCTCATTGTTTTTGTCGTCGCCAAGGATCGCAATCTCCTCAGTATACGCCGACGCGTTGACGTCCTTCAAACTGTTGGGATAATCCTCAAGATTGATCGTATTGTCAAGCTCCGAAAGATTTGCGCCGTTGGCAATCGTCATCTTCGTCTTCGACCCGTTGTAGCGAATGCCGCTCGGCAGATTCGTCCCGTACACGAACGGCTCATCCGACCCGTCCACATAAATTTGCAACGCACCCAACGGATTTACAAACGTCAAACGATTCGTCCCAATCGTCAGGATCGTGTTGCGACCACTCTCGCGGAAGTCCGACTTGTCGAGCGAACCGACGCCCGTCAACTCCACAATGTCGGGAGCCGCCGCGTCCGACGCATCGTAATTGTAAATCCGATCGTTGCCGTCGCCCGCATTGTATCTGAACACATCAATCCCGCTGTTGCCGTAAAGTTTGTCGTTGCCGACCCCGCCGTCGAGCGTCGAGCCGCCCGTGCCCGCGTAAAGCTCATTCGCATTGTCGTTGCCGACGATGTTGATCTCGCCCGGATATGCCGTCGCGTCCACATTCTGTATCCGCTCCGAATAATCCGCCAAGTCGACCGTCGACTCCTCAAGCTCCGCGTCCGCCGCCACGATCAATGTCGTCTTGTTTCGATTCGTCGTCACTCCGTCCGGCAATACATCATTGTACGTCGCAAGCGTCGAGTCGTATTCGTCGAGAATAACTATCTGCCCAATCGGATCGACCAGCGTCAAACGATTGCTCCCGACCGCGATCGCCACATTGCCGTTGTTGTCGCGTATCGAACTTTCATCGAGCGAAGTCACGCCGAAAAGTTTGATCACGTCGCCGTCATTGCCGTTGTAATTATAAATATAATCGTTGCCCTCGCCGGAGTGGTACGAATAAGTGTCCGCGCCGTTGCCTCCGTAGAGATTATCCGTCCCGCGCCCGCCGTCCATCGACGCCCCGCCCGAACTCGCACGCAAGATGTTCGACCGCCGATTGCCCGCCAGTAAAACCGTCCCCTCGTAAGTCGTCGCATCGATCTCCTTCAGATTGTTTGACAGCGTCGCCGCGTCCAACAGATTATCGTCCGTCAAATCCGCCTCGCGACTCACCGTCAATTTCGTTTTCGAGCTGTTGTAGTAAACGCCCGCGGGCAACTCGCTGTTGTAGGCGACAATCTCTTCGCCGTTCTCGTCGACCAGAACAATCCGCCCTTGCGCATTCGCCACCGTCAAACGGTTGCTGCCGATCATCACGATCGTATTGCGCCCGCTCTCGCGGAAAATGCTGTCGTCAAGCATCGTCGTATCGTAATCCAAAATCTGAATCACGTCGCCTTGACTGCCGTTGTAATTGTAAATGTGATCGTTGCCCTCGCCCGCGTGGTAGACGTAAGTATCGGCGCCCGCGCCTCCGTAAAGTTTGTCGTTGCCGTCGCCGCCGTCGAGCGAACTGCCGCCCGAACCCGCGCGGATCACATTCGACAGATCATTGCCGTCAATCGTAAGCGCCTCTTCGTAAGCCGACGCGTTGACGTTGCGCAGATTGTTCGACAGCGCCGACATATCGATCAATCCGTCTTCGACCTCGGCGCCCGCGCGGATCGTCAAATCGGTTTTGTCGGCGGAATATACAAAGCCCGTCGGCAAATTCTCTCCATAAGTCAAACTCTCGCCGCTGTCGGCAAAAAGCACCGTGATCATTCCGCTCGGATTGTGGAAGGTGATGCGCTCGCTGCCGGTGTTGAGCAGGACGTTCGAGCCGTTGTCGATGAACGCGCTCCGATCAAGCATGTCGACGCCGTAAAGCAACACCACGTCCTCTTGATTGCCGTTGTAATTATAAATGTTGTCGTAGCCGCTGCCCACGCTCACCACGTAAGTATCGGCGCCCGCGCCTCCGTAAATCTTATCGTTGCCGTATCGACCATCGAGCAGACTGCCGCCCGAACCCGCGCGGAGCTCGTTGACTTTGTCGTTGCCGAGCAGATTGATCTCATACTCGTAACGGCTCGCGTCGATGTCCCGAATGTTGTTGGCAAGCGTGTCCATGTCGAAGGTGTTCTCGTCAAGCTCGTCGACGCGCCCGATCGTCAGCTTCGTCCGCGACGTGTTGTATTCGACGCCCGACGGCAACTCCTCATCATACGTCACGTCGATCGTGTTGCCCTCTTCGTCGGCAACGATGAACGGTCCGTGCGCGTTGTTGAAGGTGATCGAATTGTCGCCGACCTGCAGAATGATCGTACTGCCGGCGCCGTCGCGGAAGTCGTCTCGATTGATGTCGGTGAAGCCGATCAGCTGAATCACATCGCCCTGCCGACCGTCGTAGTTGTAAATCACATCGTCGTCGTCGCCCGATTGATAGACGAACGTATCAGCGCCGTTGCCGCCGTAAAGTTTATCATTGCCGCGCCCGCCGTCGAGCGAACTGCCGTTGACCGCCGCGCGGAGCTCATTCATTCGACCGTCGCCGATCAGCACAAGCGGCTCGTCGCCCTCATAAGCCGCCGCATTGATGTCGCGCAAATTGTTGACGTAATCCGACACGTCGAAAGTAACTTCGTCTTCGAGCTCCGCCTCGCGCGTGATCGTCAGCTTCGTCTTACTCGCGCTGTATTCGACGCCCGAAGGCAGGCTCTTGCCGTAAACGAGAAGTTCATCGCCGTCCTCGTCGACGACCGTAATCGCACCTTGCGGGTCGTAAATAAGAATCTTGCCGTTGTCGACCGTCAAAAATTCAATCGAATCGCTGTCTTGGAAGTTCGAGCGCGTGATCGTCCCCGCGCCGATCAGTTGAATCACGTCGCCCTGTTCGGCGTTGTAATTATAAATCTGCTCGTTGCCGCCGCCGCCCACGCTCACGACGAAGTAATCAGCGCCCGCGCCGCCGTAATAAATATCCGAGCCGCCGCGCCCGTCGATCGTCGAGCCGCCCGAACCCGCGCGGAGCTCATTGGCTTTATCATTGCCGAGCAGATACAATTCGCCCTCGTATTGCGCCGCGTTGACATCGCGCAGATTGCTCGACAGCGTCTCCATGTCTACGACAACATCTTCCAACTCCGCGTCGCGACCGATCGTCAGCTTCGTCTTGCCGATGTTATAGCCGACGTCACTCTCGAGCGTCGAGCCGTAAGTCGTGATCGTGTCGCCTTCGCTGTCGAGCAGAGTGATCTGCCCGAGCGGCTCGACGAACGTCAGATGATAGTTGCCGAGCGTGAGGATCGTGTTATTGCCGCTGTCGCGGAAGCTCGAGCGCGTAATCGTGCCGACTTCGCCGAGCAGCTGAACCACATCGAAGGCGTCTTCGTTCGACGAATCGAAGTTGTAAATATAATCGGAGCCGTCGCCCGCGCTGTAAACGAAAGTATCAGCGCCCGCTCCGCCGTAAAGCAGATCATTGCCCGCGCCGCCGTCCATCGACGAGCCGCCCGAGCCCGCATGAAATTCGTTGGATTTTTCGTCGCCCTCGAGCGTGATCTCCTCTTCGTAGTAATTCGCATAGACCTTCCGCAGATTGTTCGAGTAATCGGGCGTGTAAAGATGTTTGTCCTCGTCCGTCAAATCCGCACCCGAGTTGATCGTCAACGCGACTTTGTTGTAATTATACTCCGTACCCGCAGGGAGGCTGTGACCGTAGACGAAGAGCGGCTCCTGCAGTTCATCATATTCGTCGTACATGTCGGAGCCGTAAACGCTGATGGCGCCGACGGGATCGATGAGCGTCAACACACTCGTCCCGACCTGAATGAGCGTTTGACCGTTGGCGGTGTCGCGGAAGTTCGTCCGATCGAGCTTATTCACGCCGAGCAGTTGAATCACGTCGCCCGCGTCCTCGACCGTCGAATCGAAATTATGAATGTAATCGTTGCCCTCGCCGACGGTGTATCGATAAACGTCGCGCCCGTCGTTGCCGTAAAGATGATCGATGTAGCCCGCGCCGTCAAGCGTCGAGCCGCCGGGTCCCGCATAGATCACGTTGGCATTCGAGTTGCCCTCGATCACGAGCGGATCGGGGAAGCCCTGCGCATCAATCGTCGCAACCATCGTGCTGTAATTATTCGCCGCCACAATCGACTCGGTGTAATCCGATCCGACGTAAAGAATTTTTTCGTCCGTCGTCAAACTCGAGCCCGTCGTGTCGAAATGCAGCAGCTCTTCACCGTCCTCGTTGACAACCGTCACCGCGCCGTTGGGCGTGATCAGCGTCAAGGTGTTCGAGCCGACCTTCAGCTCAACATTGCCGTTGCTCGTCTGTCGGACGGCGCTTTGACTCAACGAATCGACGCCGGAGACCATAATCATATCGGGGCGTGTGTCGTCCGACGCGTCGAAGTTGTAAACGGTATCATTGCCCACGCCGCGCCCGAATTTGATCACGTCAACGCCGTCGCCCGCGTAAAGCACATCGTTGCCGAGCCCGCCGTCCATCGTGCCGCCGCCCGTCGCACCGTAGATCACATTGTCGTTGAGATTGCCGGTGAGCTCGAGCTCCGACGTGTATTGCCGCGCTACCACCGTCGATATCCGGCTGTTGTATTCGCCGATGTCGAGCGTGCTTTCGCCGTAATTGTCTCCGACCGTCAACGTCGTCCTGTCGGCGCTCAACGTCAAGCCCTCGGGCATGCCGTAAGTGTAAATCTCCGATCCGTTCTCGTCGACGACCGTGATCTCCGACCGCGGATTGACGAATATCACTTGCGTCGTGCCGACCGTCAACGTCGTTTGACTGCCGACCTCCGTAAAGTTGTCGCGATCGATGTCGGGAACGTCGCCGACCAGCGCCACAACATCTTCGGCGCCCTCGAGCGTCGTCACGTAATTATAAATCGTCTTATTGCCCGCGCCGACCGTCACGATGAAGGTATCGGCTCCGTCGCCGCCGTAATATCGATCCGCGCCGCTGCCGCCGTCGAGCGTGCCGCCCGTCCGCCCCGCGCGGATCACGTTATTGCGATCGTTGCCGACGATCGAGATCGGCTCGCCGTTGTAAGTGGCGGCGGTTATCGTTTCAATCTCGTCGCCGAAATTCGCCGCGTTGACGATCGAATCGTTATATCCGTTTTTGATCTCGAGCAGTTTATTCGACACGAGCTCGACGCCGGAGACATCGAACGTGCCCAGCTCTTGATCGTTCTCGTCGACCACGGTGATCACGCCCGACGGATTTACCAACGTCAGAGTGTCATTGCCGAGATCGATTTGCACGACGCCGCCCGTCGCCAATTTGAAGGCGTTCTCGTCAAGCTCGTCGACGCCGATCACCTTGAGCGCGTCACCGTCGTCGCCCGAGCGGTCGTAATTATAAACCGTGTCGCTGCCTTCGCCCAACGTATGAACGAAGGTATCATTGCCCGAGCCGGCGTAGAAAATATCATTGCCGAGCCCGCCGTCGGCAAGCCCGCCGCCCGAGCCGAGGCTGATGATGTTATCGTTGTCGTTGCCGTAAAGATCGATCGGCTCCGTCCGACGCGTCGCGTTGATCGTCACGATGTCCGAGCCGTAATCCGTCGCGAGCAGCTCACTGTTGGGATAATCGTCATTGATCGAGACGATGCGCCGATCGGTCGTGACGGTCGCCCCGCTCCGATCGTAGGTGATATTTTCGATCGCGTCCTCGACGCCGTAACGCACATTGACTTCATTGATCGGATCGGTGAGCGTCAAGGTGTCGTTGCCGAGATCGATCAGCAAAATCCCGTCCTCCAACGGAATGAAATTCGACAACGTCATTTCGCCGTCGAAATTATAAATCTCGATCACATCGTCTTCGCCGTAATTCGCAAAGGTGTCGCGCCCCGCGCCCACGGTGTGCACGAACACATCATCGCCTTCGCCGCCGACGATCGAATCATTTCCGTTGCCGCCGTCGACCTTGCCGCCGTATGCTCCGACCGTGATCAGATTGTCGTTGTCGTTGCCGATAATATTTACTTCGTGCTCGACGCGCGAGGCATCGATCCGCTTCACCTGATCGTATTCATTCGCGTCAAACTCGTCGCCTTCGTAAGCGCTCGTGAGCGTCGCCGCCGTCCGATTGGTCGCAAAATTTATCCCGTCCGCCTCGAAAATATATTCAAGCGGCTCGTCTTCGGTGCCGTAATTGACTTTTACGTTGCCCGTCGGCTGATACAGCGTCAAAGTATCATTGCCGAGGTCGATATACAGCTTGCCGAGGTTGGTGTTGAGGAAGCTCGACTTGACCAACTCGCCGGTGTAATCGATCAGCTGAATCTCGTCGTTATCGCCGTCGAAATTATAAATCGTGTCGCCGCCCGAGCCGACCGTGTAAACGAACACGTCTTGCCCTTCGCCGCCGTAAAGTTTGTCGTGCCCGAGCCCGCCGTCGATCGAGCCGCCTCCGCCCGCCGCCGTGATCGCGTTGTCGTTGGCGTTGCCGATGATGTTGAGCGCGTTGTCCGTCGACGCCGCGATGTTGAGCACCAAATTATATTCCGTCGCGTCGAAGTCATCTTCGGGATAATCCGATGTGACAGTCACCGTTCGACGGTTTTGCGTAAAAATCAAGCCGCTCGGGTCGTACTCGAAAACTTCATCGTCCTCGCCGTAATGCACATAGAGAACGCCTTCGGGATTATGAAACGTGAGCGTCTCTTCGCCGAGGTCGAGCAGCACCGTCCCGAGCGCCGTCGGAATGAAATTCGCCTTTGACAGCGTCGACACGCCGCCGACCGAAACGTAATCGTTATCGCCGTCGTATCTGTAAATCGTATCATTGCCCGCCGAGTGAATGAACACGTCGTCGCCGTCGCCTCCGTAAATTTTATCGTTGCCCGCGCCCGCGTCGACCTGCCCGCCGTAGCCGCCGACGGTGATCATATTGTTGTTGTCGTTGCCGGCGATGTCAATCATGCCGCCGACGGAGTCCGCATTGATGCTCACCAGTCGGGAGTAACTCGTCCCGTCGAAGTCGCTCTCCTGATAATCGCCGTCGAGCGTCACCGCCTGCCGATTGGTCGTAAACGTCATGCCGCGCAGGTCGATGTTCGTCAGATTGCCGTCGTCGTCCTGCACAATAAACTGCTTCGTCGGATTGACGAACGTCAGCGTGTCGGTGCCCGTCACCAGATAGACGTTGCCGTTCGCAATCGGCGTGAAGTCACTCGTGCCGACCGTCGCGCCGCTCAACGACACGATATCGCCGCTTTCGCCGTCGTAATTGTAAATGGTATCGCGCCCGCGCCCCGACGTGTATTGCAAAACATCATCGCCGTCGCCGAGATAAATTTTGTCGCCGCCCGAGCCGCCGTCCACTTCGCCGCCGCCGCTGCCGACGCTGATCACATTGTTTTGATAGTTGCCGACGATCTTCAGCGCGCTCGAATACTCCCGCGCGTCGACCGTGATAACCGCGTTGCTGAATTGCGACAGCCCGGGTATATTCAATTCGCTGTCGCCGTACTCGTCGGTCACCTTCAACGAATTGCCCGAGTTATTTGCCGTCAAGCCTTCCGTCAACACCACGTCCGCGTCGTAAATCCAATCGCTTTGTTCGTTGCCCTGTGCCACCTGTCAATCCCCTCCCGTCATTTCTTCGACGCCGTCAATTTCTCCGCCGCGCGCTTTAAACGCTCGCGCGCACCGATGCAGCTCCGAAGTGCCGCCGTCAATTTTTCCGCCGCACGTTTTAAACGCGTCCGTCGAGCAAAACGCCCGCGCGCCGATGCGGCTCCGAAGTGCCGCCGTCAATTTCCGCCGCGCGCTTTAAACGCGTCCGTCGAGCAAAACGCCCGCGCGCGCCGATGCAGCTCCGAAGTACCGCTGTCAATTTTTCCGCCGCACGCTTTAAACGCTCGCGCGCACCGATTCGGATCCGAAGTACCGCCGTCATTTCTTCGACGCCGTTAATTTCTCCGTCGCTCGTTTTAAACGCTTGCGCGCCAATGCAGCTCCGAAGTGCCGCCGTCAATTCTTCCGCCGCGCGTTTTAAACGCCCGCGCGCGCCGATGCGGCTCCGAAGTGCCGCCGTCATTTCTTCGACGCCGTCAATTTTTCCGCCGCGCGCTTGAATGCCTTCGTCAATCCGCCGTAGGCTTTGCCGTCGTCGAGGTCGAGCTCGATCGATCCGACCGCATAATTTTTATCGCCGACGATCTGATCGAGCTCCGAGCTGCCGTCCGCCGGTACCTCCAACAAGCCGCCCGTAAATTCGTCCGTCGATCGAGTGAACACATAATCCGATCGATCGCCCGCGGCGTCGGTGATCGTCAGCGTTTTGCCCTTCGCTTTCGAGATCGTCAGAGCGCCTTCGTCGAAGTAAAGCGTCACGCTCGAGCCGCGCACCTTCACCGAGTCGATTTCGCCGTCGGCAATTACAATCTCGTCCTGCCCTTCGACGTATTTATAAATATAATCCGTGCCGCCCGAGTAAATGAAGGTGTCGGCTCCGTCGCCGCCGTAAAGTTTATCATTGCCCGCGCCGCCGTCAAGCGTCGAGCCGCCCGAGCCCGCCTTGATCACATTATTATTCTCGTTGCCGACGATGTTGATCGGATTGACGGTCTTCGTCGCGTTGAGCGTCTTAATCTTACTCGAATACAGATTGGCGTTGAAGGTGCCGCCGAACGTCTCATCGAAGCGGACGGTGTTGTGCGAAGAATTATATTCGGCTCCGCGCGGAAGAGGCGCGTCGTAAGTGAGATTGGACGAATGCCCCGTGACATCGACGGTCTTGATCTTCGACGAGACGCCGTCCTTGACGGTGAGCGTGCCGGCGTTGGTCACGAACAACACATCGTCGCCGTCGAAGTCAACGGAGTTAATCACCGCGCCGAATTTTATTTTATCCTTCGATTGCGTGTAATTGGTGATGGTGTCGTCGCCGTCGGAGTAATAGAAGACATCATTGCCGTCGCCGCCGACGATCGAATCATCGCCCGCGCCGCCGTCGAGCGTGCCGCCCTTCGACCCCGCAATGATCACATTGTCCTCGTCGTTGCCGGTGATCGACAGCGTTTTGATGACGGCGCCCGCGTCGACGGTGACGATGTCGAGATCATAATCGGTAAGGTCGAGCGCCTTCGATTTATAATCCGCGCTCACCGACAAGACCTCGTCGGAATAATACAGCCCGCTTGCGAGCGTCTGATCGTCTTCGGTGTCGTCGTAGGTGGGATCGTCGCTGAAGGTCGGATCGTTTTCGACGGTATCATCGCTTTCGACGGTGTTTGACGATTGAAGCGCGAGCCATCGGAAGAACATGAAGCCCGAGGAATAATCGCCGGTCTCCGCGCCCGAGCGTCGGGAAGTGTCGAGATACGTCGCCAGCTTGTCGGGATCGGAGGCGAGATTATAAATTTCGCGCCCGCGCGTGTCGTCGATGCCGTGCGTCAACTCCGCTAAACCTTCGCTCACGAACAACGGCAGTCGATAGAAATAATTGACGTTGGCGGCCATCAGGGCGTGAGTAAACTCATGCGCGAGCGTCCGATCGAGGTAAGAATAGCCGTCGCCGGTAATGCCGTTGAGATCGTCGTCGGCGATATCGGAGTAATAATCCATCGGAATTTTGAGCGTCAAAGTATTCGTCTTGCCGTTGGAGGCGTTGTAGGTGTAAGAGACGGCGGCGAGCGTCTTCTGCCCTTCGGCGTGGACGGTGTTATCGAAGGTGACGTTGATGCGGCGGACGGAGGTGCCGCTCTCTTTGAAAGTCAAGCCGTAAGATTCTTCGTTGAGCTCGAGCGCGCCCTTGATCCACCAATTATAGAGATCGCGGACGATGGTTTTTTGCACGTCGGTCAGCGTACTCTGATTGGGGACGGTGACAGTCAAGCCGTCGATGTTGAAGGTCGCCGACGAGGGATAATCGGTAAGCGTGGCGTCCTCGGGCACGATGGAGTCTTTAGTTTTGACGGTGGAGCCGCCCGCGTCGGAGCCGGTGATGGCGCCGGTGTCGCTGTTGCCGAGAATGATCCCGCACTTTTGATTGAGGAACTGCATGGCGGAGTCGGCGCTGCGAACGTCGGCAAGGAAATTGTCAATGGCGTCCTGCATGGAGGAATAAGAGGTTGAGGCTTTGATTGCCTCGTCGAGCGCGGCGGAGCCCGAGAGCGACGTGCTGTCGAGCGACGCCATAAATTTTTTGATCACGTCCTGAGGTGTCACAGTATCATCGCCTTCCGTGGTGGTGTCGTCCGTGCTCGTCGATGTGGTATCCTCTTCAATCGAAGTCGTATCCTCTTCAATCGACGTGGTGTCTTCTTCAATCGACGTAGTATCTTCTTCGATCGATGTGGTGTCCTCTTCGACGGTGGTAGTGTCTTCTTCGATCGATGTGGTGTCGTCCTCGACGGTCGTGGTGTCTTCTTCGATCGATGTGGTGTCGTCCTCGACGGTCGTGGTGTCGTCTTCGATCGATGTGGTGTCGTCCTCGACGGTAGTATCGTCCTGCGGAGTGAAGTCGAGCACCGATTCTTCGCCGCGCGAATTGATCACAGACACCGTCCCGCCGTCGGCGCCCTTCAACGTCATGAAACTCGTCCCGAGCCGCAAAATGACATCGCCGCCGTCGACGCTCGAGCCGCTCAATCCGATCCCGTGCAGTTGAATGTGATCGGTGCCGTTGAAGCCGTAAACGACATCATTGCCGTCGCCGTTGGTGTAATCAAACGTCTCGTGCGAGCCCGTCAGGCTGATCACATCATCGCCGTTGCCGCCGACAATCGTCTGATAGGAGCCCGAGCCGGTGACGGTGTCGTTGCCGAGCCCCGCGTCGATGTAAGAATTATGGTCGGCGGAGCGAATCACATCATTGCCCGCGCCGCCGTTGATCGTGACATATCCGCGCGGAGCGTTTGAAGTGATCGTGTCGTTGCCGCCGAGCGCGTCGATGACGACGTAATTGCCCGAGTTGGTGATGGTGTCGGCGGCGGCGGTACCGCTCACCGTCCGATTGTCCGACGCGTTGACGATCGCCCGATCCGTCTCGTCGTCCTCATCTTCCGCAAACGACTCGAGAACATGAATTTCATTATTCGCCGCGCCCGTCAACGTCAACATTCCGCTCGACAGTCGAAGGATCACATCATTGCCGTCGATGGAAGAATCGAGCACGCGCCCCTTCGACAATTGGATCACGTCGGAGTCGTCGTAATTCTCGATGATGTTGTCGCCCGACAAAGACGACAGCACGAAGAAATCAGAGCCCGCGCCGCCGATTAATGTATTATTGCCCGCGCCGGTCTTTATGATCGAGCCGCCGTTGGACGCCTTGATCGAATTGTCGTTGTCGTTGCCGACGATCTCAATTTCGGCGCGAATTTTGGAGGCGTCGATATTGATAACGGTCGGCGCGTAATTTCGAGCGTCGAGTTGTGCGAGATAGGCGCTGTTGATGATGATGCTGCGTCGATCGGTGTCGTACATCGCGCCCGAGGGCAGTGCCTGCTCGACGTTGCGATCGGAGCCTGCGAGTGAGGCAAGCTCGTCGTTTTCTTCGTTGAGAATCTCCGTCCGATTGCTGATATTGCGGACGTTGATCGACATGTTTGCGGCGTTGCGGACGGTGAGCGAGCCGTTATTGGTATTGATGATGAAGTCGCGCCCGCGAATGCTCGTCGAGGTGTAATTCGACGCGAGCTGAATGGTATCTTCGCGCCCGTAATTGATGATCATATCGTCGCCTTCGGAATAACGGAAGGTCTCGACGGCGAGATCGGAGCCGACGAGGGTATCATTGCCCGCGCCGCCGTAGAGCACGGCATAATCGCCGTTGTTGACGATGGAATCATAGCCCGCGCCGCCGTTGAGGGTCGCATACAACCCGCGATTGATGATGATATCGTCGCCGTTGTCGCCGTTAATGACGGCGGAGTTGCCGTTATTGGAGACGGTGTCGGAGCGTTCGCCTGCGTTGACGGTGGTCTGCGCGCCCGAGGTCATGATTGAATCGTCGCCGTCGCCGCTATTGATGGTGACTTTTTGTCCCGACGTCAAAATTTGCCCGCTCGAGATCACTTTAAAGCCCGAGTTCCAAATGACATCAGTCAAATCGCCGCCGTTGATGAGCGCATACGAGCCGTAATTGGTGACGGTATTCAGCCCGCGCCCCGCATTGATGGTGACGTAATCGACATAACCGTTGACGAGCGAATCATCGCCGAGCCCGCCGTTGATCGACACGTCCTCACCTTCGTTGGCGATGGTATCAGAGCCGTCGCCGCCGTTTAGTGTCGCCCTCCGCGCGGAGTTGTAAATGATATCGTCGCCCGCCGCGGCATTGATGACGGCGCCGTAGCCGGAATTGTCGATGGTATCATTGCCGTCGCCGCCGCTGACGACGCTGTGATCGGTGGTGTTGGTGATCGCGAGCCCGGGCAAAAAAGTTTTCTGCTCGACATTGCCCATGCCGTCGATAATGGTAATGGGTTTGCCGAGCACGTCGATCAGCGTCAAAGCGCCGCGCGAAGAAGTGAGAGTGACGTTTGAAGGACCGACGAGGGTTTGATTGATGACGCCGCTCGTCCAACGGATGGTATCATAGCCGTCGAAGTACCAAACGGAATCGTAAGCGTCGCTGTCGCCGAAGAGGATCAATTCGCGCCCTTGCGAGAGGTAAACGGAATCGTTCCCGGCGCCGAGACTGACTTCGACGACACCGGATCGGACGGTCGAGGAGGCGCTGAGAGTGACGAGATCATTGGCGCGTGCGCCTGCGATGGTGGCGTCAACGTCGTCGAGGAAGCGGGCGGTGAGGGTTCCGCCGTCGGTGCGGACGAGATTGCCGGTGCCTTGTACATCGACGGTGTCATCGCCGACGCCGGTTTGAATGGTGGTGTAATCGCCGCGCGCTATGATTGAATCGTTGCCCTGACCGGCGTCGATGGAAACATAATCGCCGTCGTTGTAAACGGAATCGTTCCCGAGGTTGGCGAGAATGACGTTGCGCGCGCCGGAATTATATAGAGCGTCGTCGCCCGCGCCGAGGTCGATGCGAACGTTATCTGCCTGATTGGAGACGGAGTCGTTACCGGTGCCTGCGTTGACGGAGGAATCGGCGCCGTAATTGAACATATAATCGTCGCCGAGCCCGCCGTTGACGGTTGAATGATTGCCGTAATTTTCGACGGTGTCATTGTCGTTACCGGCGTCGATGGCGACGTGATTGCCTTCGTTGCGAATGATATCGTCGCCGAGCCCGGTCTGAATGGTGGAGTCGGAGGCGTAATTGACAACAAAATCGGCGTCCTGCTCGCCGTAGATGAAATTTCGAGTGCCGTTGGTTTCGATGGTGTCAGCGCCGAGACCGCCGTGAATGGTGACGAAGTCGCCGTAGGAGAGAATGGAATCGGCGCCGTTGCCGCCGTTGACGTTGACGTGGTCGGCGTAATTATAGATGGAGTCGTCGCCGTTGCCGCCGATGATGGAGGCGTAGTCGATGAAATTTTCAATGGTATCGGCGGCGTCGGTGCCGGAGATCAGCGTGGCGTAATTGGCAGGCATAAAATGATCACCTCTGATGATTATTAAAGTATATCGTCATTTCGACAGCGGCGCATAAAAAAAATTAGGAATTAGGAATGAGGAATTAGGAATTGGGGGCGACGGGGGCGACGGAGTGACGGAAGGGGCGCCGACGCCGCGCCCGCCCCCCAATGTCGGCGCCCAACAGTGGAAGTGGTTCCCACCCTGCGGCGTCAGCGCCCCGCC
>CALGGP010000240.1 GCA_937915885.1 uncultured Selenomonadales bacterium
CGCCCGTGCTCGGAGTGCTCGCCGCCTCCGGTATGGTCAAGGGCTTGACGGCGTTGCTCGCCGCGTTTCAAATTCTCGACACCAACGGCGGCACTTATAAGATCATGACGGTGATCGGCGATGCGTTCTTCAACTTTTTGCCGATTTTCCTCGGATTCAGCGCCGCGAAAAAATTCAAGATGTCGGAGTTCGCGGCAATGGCAATCGGCGCCGCGCTCGTTTACCCGTCGTTGACGCAAATCATGCAGGGCGAAGCACTTTATTCGGTTTTGCAAGGCACTCTTTTTGAATCGCCCGTGCATCTGGAGTTCCTCGGCATCCCCGTCCTGCTCATGAATTATACCTCCAGCGTTATCCCGATCATCGCGGCGGTTTGGGTCGGCGCGCGCGTCGAGAAATTTTATCTGAACTCGGTGCCGACATTGTTGAAAGGCTTCGGCGTGCCGTTCTGCACCATCCTCACGATGATCCCGTTGACGCTCCTGATTGTCGGTCCGATCTCGACGTGGCTCGGACAATTGATCGGCGCGGCGGCGACCGGCATCTTCAACATCAGCCCGATGCTCGCCGGATTGTTTATCGGCGGCGGCTGGCAAGTCTTTGTCATGTTCGGTCTGCATTGGGGCTTGGTGCCCATCATGATTCAAAACATCGTCACCTTCGGCGCCGACCCCGTCATCAACACGATGTTCGGCGCGTCGTTCGCACAGATCGGCGTCGTGCTCGCGATCATGCTCCGCACCAAAGACACGAAACTCAAAGGGATTGCGTTGCCGGCGTTCTTGAGCGGCATCTTCGGCGTCACAGAGCCCGCCATTTACGGCGTCACGCTCCCGCGCAAAAAATTCTTCATCATCAGCTGCATCGGCGGCGCGGTCGGCGGAGCGATCTTCGGATTGCTCGGCATCAAATCTTTCATGTTCGGCGGACTGGGCGTCTTCCAATTCCCCTGCTTCATCGATCCGTCGACAAACGATCTGAGCGGCATGTACAACGCTTTGATCGTCGCGGCGGTCTCGTTCGCGATCGGCTTCGGCTTGTCGTTCCCGCTTTATAAAGACGACGCTCCGGCGCCCGCGCCCGCTGCGGCGGCTCCGACTCCCGAGCCGACTCCGGCTCCCGCTGCGGCGTCCGAGCCCGAGGCTCCCGCGCTCAAGAGTGAGACATTGTCGAGCCCGTTGACGGGCAATCTCGTCAAGCTGCCCGATGTGCCCGATCCGGTGTTCTCGTCGGGAGCAATGGGTCAAGGCGTAGCGGTCGAGCCGTCGATCGGCAAAGTGATCGCGCCCGCCGACGCCGAGGTGACGACGCTGTTTCCGACGGGGCATGCGATCGGTTTGTTGACGACGAGCGGCGCGGAAATTTTGATCCACGTCGGCATGGACACCGTCCAAATGAACGGCGACGGCTTCAAACCGCACGTCGCGCAAGGCGACAAAGTCAAGAAGGGGCAACTGCTTATCGAGTTCGACATCGCGAAGATCAAGGCGGCGGGTTATCCGATCATCACGCCGGTGCTCGTCACCAACTCCGCGAATTTCAAAGAGATCAAGCCCGTTGAGGGCGCGAAGATCAGCGGCGGCGACAAACTGATTGACACCGTCGCGAATTGAGAGGCAGTTTCGACGGGTTATCCGAGCGGTTACGACGATGCTCGTCACCAACTCCGCGAATTTCAAAGAGATCAAGCCCGTTGAGGGCGCGAAGATCAGCGGCGGCGACAAACTGATTGACACCGTCGCGAATTGAGA
>CALGGP010000241.1 GCA_937915885.1 uncultured Selenomonadales bacterium
GGTGGGTGGGCGGGAAAAATTATATCGGAATCAGGACGGAGTCGAGCAACGGATGGAGCATCGGCACTTCGATCAGCATGCACGCCGAGAACAACACGATCAAAAATAAAACGTACAACATCATCGACCGCTCCCGATATAATTTCTCCGGCTTTTGCGCCGCCGAGTCCGTTTTTAGCGAGATGTGGAAGTACCAACAGAACAGCCCCGCGAGGAACGGCACGAAGATCAACAGCTCGATTTTATATTTGATCAGAAAAATCCCGAGGAAGAACACCGTGCACAGCGCGAAGAAAAACGAGTAGTTGAGCAGAATCTCTTCGTTGTAGAACGCAAACGACTTTCGATAGAGCGCGGCGTTTTGTTCGGAGTCCGCCGCGACAATCATTCGATACTCCGAAAACCGTTTGATCGCCATCAAAAACGCGCCGCCGAACCAATAGCCCAGCACCAGACTCACCGGCGGCAAATACGAGTTCGTCACCATGAACCAACCGCCGAGCAGTCGCAACGGATTGTTGATCGACTCCGACAGCACGTCGATGAACGGCTTGTCTTTGCTCCGAAGCGGCTCGACATTGTAAATTATTCCCATCAGCGCGAGCACCGCCATCACGATCAAAAATTCAACCGACACCGCAAACGCCGTCGCCAGCCCCACGATCAGCAGTATGATATATTGAATGTAAACGCCTTTAGCCTTGACGCCCGCGCTCACCGCCGGACGATTTTTTTTGATCGGATGAAATTTGTCGAAGGGCGCGTCGAGCCACTCATTGATCGTGTAATTCGCCGACGCGATCAGACACGTCGAAATCATTCCGACGACGATGTTCATGAGAATCGTCTCGACCCAATACGTTTCGCGACTGAGCCCCATCGCAAACACGATGCCCGGGATCACGAAAATATTTTTGATCCAATGGTCGGGGCGCGCAATCCGAATGTAATTTTTCATCATCAATCCTCCGAAGCGTTTCAGGCAGTATATCTTTTCGGCGCGGCGATTGTCAACAAAGCGGTTGATATCGGCGGTCGATGTTGTTAAAATGCTGTCGACAAAAAAATTTTTTTGCGGTGATGCGACGATGAGTGTACGAAGAATTTTTGTTGAGAAGATTGAAGGCTTTGACGTGCCGGCGCGGCAGTTGCTCGACGACCTGCGCGAAACGTTTGAAGTGCGCGGGCTGCGACTGTTTCAACGGTATGATATCGAGGGGCTCGACGATGCGGAGTTCGACGCGGTAAAAAACATCGTGTTCAGCGAGCCGAACGTCGATCGATTGACGACGGAGCTGCCGTCGATGCCCGAGGCGAAAATTATAGCGATAGAATATCTGCCGGGGCAATTCGATCAGCGCGCGGATTCGGCGGCGCAATGCTGTCAATTGATCACGGGACGCGAACGACCGCTCGTCCGCTCCGCGCGGATCGTTGCGCTCGAGTGCGACGGAGAAATTGAGCCAATCAAAAATTATTTGATCAATGCGATCGAAAGTCGGGAGGCGTCGTCGGAGTTGCCGTCGACGTTGGAGATGAAGTCGGAGCCGCCCGCCGACGTCGAGATTTTATCGGATTTCAACGGGTTGGACGACGACGGGCTGAAAAAATTTTTGACGGAGCGCGGCTTTGCGATGTCGTTTGACGATCTGAAGTTCTGCCAAAAATATTTTCGTGATGAGGAACATCGGGCGCCGACGATCACCGAGTTGCGGGTTATCGACACGTATTGGAGTGATCACTGTCGACACACGACGTTTAACACGGCGATTGACGAGATTACGTTCGAGCCCGACGAGAATTTTGATCAATATTATCTGCCGCCGATAATGAACGCGTATAAGGCATATCTCAGCGACCGTCAAAAAGTTTACGGCACTCGAAAACGCGACGTAACGCTGATGGACGTTGGGACGATCGCGGCGAAAGTTTTGAAATACGACGGGCTGTTGACTGATCTCGACGACAGCGAAGAGATCAACGCGTGCTCGATCGTGGTGCGCGCGAATGTGGACGGACGGACGGAAGATTGGCTGGTGATGTTCAAAAACGAGACGCACAATCACCCGACGGAAATAGAGCCGTTCGGCGGCGCGGCGACGTGCCTCGGCGGAGCGATCCGCGATCCGTTGTCGGGGCGGGCATATGTGTATCAAGCGATGCGCTTGACGGGTGCGAGCGATCCGCGTCGAGCGTTGAGCGAGACGTTGAAAGGCAAATTGCCTCAACGGAAGATCACTCGAGGCGCGGCGCAAGGATTCAGTTCGTACGGCAATCAGATCGGATTGGCGACGGGGCTGGTGCACGAGTTTTATCACGACGGATATACGGCAAAACGCATGGAGATCGGAGCGGTGATAGCGGCGGCGCCGAAGTCGAACGTGATCCGCAAACGACCGAAGGCGGGCGACGTGGTGTTGTTGGTCGGCGGACGGACGGGGCGCGACGGGATCGGAGGCGCGACGGGCTCATCGAAAGAACATACGCTCGACAGTCTTTCGACGTGCGGGGCGGAAGTGCAGAAAGGAAATCCGCCGACGGAGCGCAAAATACAGAGGCTGTTTCGCAATCCCGAGGCGGCTCGATTGATCAAACGGTGCAATGACTTCGGCGCGGGCGGAGTGAGTGTTGCGATCGGCGAGCTTGCCAACGGGCTTGACATCGATCTTGACGCAGTCCGAAAAAAATATGACGGGCTCGACGGAACGGAGCTGGCGATCAGCGAAAGTCAAGAGCGCATGGCGGTGGTGGTCGACGCAAATGATGTCGAGAAATTTATAAAGTTGGCGGACGCTGAAAATCTCGAGGCGTATCAAACGGCGGTCGTGACGGATTCGGAGCGATTGATCATGCGTTGGCGCGGCAAGACGATCGTCGACATCGGACGAAAATTTTTCGACACGAACGGCGTCAAGCAACACGTCAAAGCGTTCGTCAAGGCGCCGCGACATTTCCGACCGATCCGCTCGAGCGCCGACGTCAAAGCCGAGTGGCTCAAAAATTTATCCGATCTCAACGTCTGCAGTCAAAAGGGATTGTCCGAAAGATTTGATTCAACGATCGGGGCGGCGTCGGTGCTGATGCCGTTCGGCGGACGCAATCAATTGACACCGTCGGAAGGCATGGCGGCGAAGTTGCCGGTCGAAGGCAAGACGAACACGGCAACGGCAATGACTTTCGGATTCGACCCGCACATATCGACGTGGAGCCCGTTCCACGGAGCGATCGACGCGGTGACGTTGTCACTGGCGAAATTAACGGCGATGGGCGCGGACTTCCGACGGGCGTATCTGACATTCCAAGAGTACTTTGAAAAACTCGGCGACGATCCCGAAAAATGGGGGCGACCGTTGACGGCGCTGCTCGGAGCGTTGAGCGCACAAAAGGGCTTCGGGGTGGCGGCGATCGGCGGTAAGGATTCGATGAGCGGCTCGTTCGAGCAGTTGAGCGTGCCGCCGACGTTGGTATCGTTCGCGGTGGCGGCGTGCGATGCGGACAAAATCATATCGCCGGAGTTCAAAGGCGTCGGGCATAAAGTTTATCTGATCCCCGCGCCGCGAGACAAATTCGGCGTGCCGTTGTATCGCGAGCAGAAAAAAATTTTTGTCGAAGTGCAACGGTTGATCGCGGAGAAAAAAATCGTGGCGGCAATGAGCGTCGACGCGGGCGGCATGGCGGGCGCGCTGTCGAAGATGGCGGTCGGCAACGATATCGGATTCAAATTTGAGACGGCGGCGTGGTCGATCGATGCGCTGTTCGACAGTCGAGCTGGGACGTTGATAGTCGAGGCGGCGGATGGTGTCGATCTCTCGACGGTCGAAAATTTTATCGGTCTCGGTGAAACCGTCGGCGATCCGTCTGTAGTCTTCGGACGTTTTTCAATCGGATTGGAAGAAATTAAAGTCGCTTACACCGCTCCGTTGGAAAAGATCTTCCCCACTCGGATCAAAAATAAAGAGACGAAGGCGGCGGCGGTCGACGTAAAAAATTTAAAGGCGTCGGCGGCGAAAAAATTTGGAGTGAAACCGAAAATATTGATCCCCGTCTTCCCCGGGACGAATTGCGAATACGATTCCGCGCGGATTTGGAAGAAAGCGGGCGGCGCTCCCGAGATCATTGTGATCAGGAATTTGACGCCGACGGCGGTTGAGGAGAGCGTCAACGCGTTGATCGAAGGCGTGCGTCGAGCGCAGATTATAATGTTGCCGGGCGGCTTCAGCGGCGGCGACGAGCCCGACGGCTCGGGAAAATTTATCGCGGCGATGTTCCGCAATCCGCGCCTGAGCGAAGAAGTCATGAAATTTTTGAAGGAACGCGACGGATTGATTTTAGGAATTTGCAACGGCTTTCAAGCGCTGATCAAACTCGGGCTGTTGCCGTACGGTGAGATTCGACCGCTCCGCGCGGACGATCCGACGTTGACGCACAACTCACTCGGTCGACACGTGTCGTGCATGGTGCGGACGCGGATCGCATCGAACGGATCGCCGTGGCTGATGAACACGACGGTCGGCGACATTCATACAATAGCGGTGTCGCACGGCGAAGGACGATTCGCGGCGACGGACGATTGGATTGCTCGGTTGGCGACGAACGGTCAGATAGCGACGCAATATGTAGATGATAGCGGCGAGCCGACGCTCGAGTTGCCGTATAATCCTAACGGGTCGGCGGCGGCGATCGAGGGAATCACTTCGCCGGACGGAAAAATTTTTGGAAAGATGGGGCATTCGGAGCGCGTTGACGACGATCTGTATAAAAACATCGACGGCGAAAAATATCAGCCGATCTTTGCGGCGGGCGTAAAATATTTTAGTTGAGAGGGCGCCGACGACGCTCCCACCCACCGGTGCCAGCGCCCAACTGAGGAGGGCATGCCCACCCCGCGTCGTCGGCGCCCGACAGATCCGTCGGAGCCCATCCCGCGTTGGCAACACTCGACGGGCGGCGCCAAAAAAAGTCGGCGGCACCCGTCCGTCGCAAAGCGCCGCTCACCGCCAAGGGCGGGCGGGTG
>CALGGP010000242.1 GCA_937915885.1 uncultured Selenomonadales bacterium
TGATCGTGACTGGAGTTCAGACGTGTGCTCTTCCGATCTACCGCCTTCGACCGTTCGGGGTGACGGAAAAATTTTTTTCAAAAAGGGCGGGCGCCGACGACGCGGGTGGGGGCGGCGCGAAGGAAGAATCCGCCGACGCAGGGCGGGGGCGGCGCGAAGTGCGGGATCCGCCGACGTGGAGCGGGGGCGTTGAAAAGGACGGAGCCGACGACGAGTGGTGGGAGCGTTGTGAAGTACGGCTGCGCCGACGCGGGTGGGCAACGCTGTCACAATTGGGGCGCCGCACTCGGAGGGTGGGAGCGTCGGCGGCGCCCCCTTTTCATGTGGGCGGGAGATAAAATTCCGCGCGGAACTCCGAAAAGCGATCGGTAAGGATCGCCTCGCGCATGCGCCGCGTAAAATCCTGCAGATAATATAAATTGTGCAACGTCAACAGCCGCAGCCCGAAAATTTCTTCCGCGCGGATCAAATGTCGGATATATGCCCGCGTATAACCGTTCCGACATGCGTAGCATCGACAGTTCGGATCGAGCGGCGCGTGATCATGAGTAAACGCCGCGTTCTTCATCACCAATCGCCCGCGCGGCTCAACCTTCGGATCGACCATCGCCAGCCCGTTTCGAGCGACGCGCGTCGGAAATACGCAATCAAACATGTCGATCCCGCGCATCACGCCCTCGATCAAATGATCGGGAGTGCCGACGCCCATCAAATATCGCGCCTTGTCGAGCGGTAGTTCCGCCGTCGAGACGCTCAACATTTCATACATCAGCTCTTTCGGCTCGCCGACCGACAATCCTCCGACCGCATAGCCCGCAAAATTCATCGATGCGATCGTCCGCGCGGAGGCTCGACGCAAGTCTTCAAACATTCCGCCCTGCACGATACCGAACACGCCCTGATCCGATCGAGTTTCTGCGTTGAGCGATCGCTCCGCCCATCGATGCGTCCTCTCCGTCGACTGCTTTGCATAATCGTAATCGGCGGGATATGGAATGCACTCGTCAAACGCCATCGCTATATCCGAGCCGAGCTTCATCTGAACTTCGATCGAAATCTCCGGCGATAAAAATTTTTTCGAGCCGTCGATGTGCGATCGGAACGTGACGCCTTCTTCGGTGATCTTGCGCATCGCTCCGAGGCTGAACACTTGAAAGCCGCCGCTGTCCGTCAAAATCCCGCGCGTCCAATGCATGAATCGATGAAGACCGCCCGCTTCTTCGATCAGCTCCGCCGTCGGACGCAAAAATAAATGGTACGTGTTCGATAGAATGACGCCCGCGCCGAGATCGATCAGCTCGTCGGGCGACAGCGTCTTGACGGTCGCTTGCGTGCCGACGGGCATGAACAGCGGCGTGTTGAATGAGCCGTGCAGCGTGTGCAAAATGCCCGCGCGCGCTCCCGTCGGATCGGTATGAATCAATTCGTATCGGATCATATTTTCGCCTCGATAAACATTGCGTCGCCGAATGAGAAAAATCGGTAGCGCTCCGCGATCGCCTCTTGATATGCTCGAAGGATAAATTCTCGTCCCGCGAACGCGCTGATCAACATCAACAGCGTCGACTTCGGCAGATGAAAATTCGTGATGAGCCCGTCGACCACTCGAAATTCAAAGCCCGGGTAAATGAATATGTCCGTCGCGCCCGATAATTCGCCGCTCCGCGCGGAACTTTCGAGCGTTCTGATGGTGGTGGTGCCGACGGCGATCACTCGACGGTTTGATTGTTTCGTCCGATTGATCAGATCGATCGTCGATTGCGGGATCGAATAAAATTCTTCGTGCATGCGATGATCTTCAATGTTGTCGACGCGGACGGGGCGAAAGGTGCCGATCCCGACGTGCAACGTGACGAAGCCGAGATTTATTCCGCTCGATTGAAGGTCGTCAAGTTGATCGTGCGTGAAGTGCAAACCGGCAGTGGGAGCGGCGGCGGAACCGCGCACTCGATTATAGACGGTCTGATAGCGTTCGGCGTCGTCGAGCGTCTCATGGATATAAGGCGGCAAGGGCGTTTCGCCGAGTCGATCGAGAATTTCTTCAAACACGCCGTCGAAATGAAATTCAACGATGCGCCCGCTGAAGTCCGTCCGATCGATCACCGTGCATGAAAGTTCGTCGCCGAAGATCAATTGCGAGCCCTCGACAATTTTTCTGCCGGGCTTGACGAGCGTCTCCCAATGCGTTTGATCGATCCGTCGGAGCAAAAACAATTCGATGCGTCCGCCCGACGGTCGATGTCCGATCAAGCGCGCGGGGATCACTCGAGTATCGTTGAAGATGAGCGCGTCGCCGACGTTGAGAAAATTTTTGAGCTCGAAGAATTTATGATGTTCGATCGTCTGACGGATTGGGTCGAGCACCATCAGTCGGGAAGCATTGCGCGGCTCGATTGGGCGTTGCGCGATCAGTTCTTCGGGCAATTCATAATCAAAATCCGTTAAAAGTATATGTCTCACTCCAAAAATTTTTTATGGGGCGCCGCCTGCGCCTTTTTTCATCGGCAGTGAAACTGCCAAGGGTG
>CALGGP010000243.1 GCA_937915885.1 uncultured Selenomonadales bacterium
AGACTTTGCGAACGTCCTTTTTTGTGCTGTCAACAGTATAGCGCAACAACTGATGCTCCAACGTCAGGCGCAGAATAACTACTTCCGAGCCGTAGGGTGACAGCTTATCTTGCCAAGAATTTTTTTTGTTCGGCAGAATTGATTTCATGTCCGAAGACTCGTCTTGATTGGCATCGATGCTCAATTGCATGTGATCCGGCAGCGATGCACGGATTTTTTCTTCGTTCGCCTCAAATACCTCGAACTTCATCACGCCAGTAATGTATCGACGCATCTCACCGAACAGTTTTTGGAACCTCTGGCGAATTTCATTCATTCGATCCGGCGCCATTTTGGAATAAAGGGACGCGCCCCTTGTCAACGAGCCCTTCTTGGTCAGTTCAACCGGGACAAATGTGTTTGGGTTTTGGAACAGCAACCAGCCCATTCGATGTGTGCCGCCATTGAATTGAAAAATCGGGGCGATCGAGACAGTAAGGCGACTAATCTCCGGATTGAAGCCTGACAGTTTCAGCCTATCCAAGAATTTGCGATAGTTTTTGTTGGCGTTGGCGATTGCCTCGGGACTGTATTTCTTTTTGTAGTGCAGCTCCGAGATCATCGATTGCCAATATGTATCATACCCGTTTGCCCAGCGCTCCGTATCCATGAGCCTCGATACCGTGATGAATTGAATCCAACTGAGACTGTTGAATCCATCCGCGCGGGGCATCATCAGATCACTGCTGTGAATGAACATCATATTTCTCATCTCCAATTTATTATCGCACCGAAAATTTTTTCAACGCCGCGATCACCTCTTCGACGCTTCGGCACAACACCAGCTCCACCCTCGCCCCCAATAACCGTTTCGCCTGCTTAAACACCAGATGATAGCTCTCGCTCGACGCGTATAATACATACGTTGCCGCCAAATCCGAATGCGCCGCGCCGACTATTTCTCCCACCGACGGCGACTCCTCCGCGCTGCCCATCACGATCACCGACGCGCCCGCCTCCTGCAATCGTTTCGCCTCCGCGCGATCCGACGCCACCGCCAACGCCGCCACCTTCATCAGCGCGTCCGACGCCAGCACATGACTTTCGCTCATATTTATTATTTTTACGTCCTTCAACGAGCCCCAACCCAATACTTGATCGATCACTTGACCGACGCAATTCGTGTGAAGGTGCACCTCGATCACGCCCGACATCTGCTCGACAATCGAAAAACTGCTCAGATCATGCATCTGCCGCTTGAGCTCGCTCATGTCCGCCTTCGGATTCTTGATCTTCAATCGGACGCAATACGGTTTGACTTCATCGACCGTCGGCTTCGGCACTCGCCCGAGCGACAACGTCACCGCAGGCGATACAAAATTTCCGTCCAGCCCCCGCAAACACCCTCTCAAAAAACAACACATGATAAACGCGCCCGCATCGCCGCCGCACTCCGACGCCGACCGTTCTCCCGCCTTCAACGCCGTCTCCAATATCTCCGATATCGGTTTTTCCGCGCGGACCGCATGATACGCGCCCTTCGCCACCGCCTTTGCCGTCCGAATAAACGACGCCTCCCGATTGTCATTCGGCAAAACTCTCTGCGCGTAGAGGATTCCGTATTGAAACGCCTTGCCGAACTCCGAGCTCGTTGCGTCATATTTGCCCGCCAAGCCCGCCGCTATTCCTCTGAACAGTTGAGCCAACACCACGCCCGAATTGCCGCGCGCCCCGAAGATCGCCGCCGTCGCGATCCGTCGAGCCAACCCGCCGATCCCCGCGTCCGACGCGTTCTTCAACGGCATGATCGCCGCGCCCATCGTCCGAAGCGTGTGCGTTCCCGCCGCCGCGCTCAACGCATTTATTTCTTCGTACTCCAATAAAAATTCGCTGTATGCGCCCGACACCATTCGTTTGAAGTCGCCGCCCGTTATCACTTCCATCATTCATCGCCCC
>CALGGP010000244.1 GCA_937915885.1 uncultured Selenomonadales bacterium
GGGTTGGCTCGCGATGAAAAGAGCGGGCGCCGTCGACGCGGGTGGGCATGCCGTCCTCGGTTGGGCGCCGTGCTCGGGGGGCGGGAGCGTTGACGGCGCCCTTATAAAAATTTTTGGAGGCAAATCAATGGAGTCGGAGCTCGAGCGCTTGAAAAAAATGCTGGCGACGGTCGATGAGATTGATCGTTGGCGGGTGCATGAACGGATCGGCGCCGCCTTTTATGATCTCGCCGATCCCGACGGCGCCGCCCAAGCCTACTTCAACGCCGCCCAATGTGATCGCTATCTTCGCGCTCAGCGTCAGCACTACTCGAATTATCTTTTCGCGTTGCATTATCTGCCGCACGTCGATCCGCACGATCTTGCCGCCGAACATTTTATTTACGACTCACTCTGTCGCGATGTCGAGCCCGTCAATCCGCCCAAACATCGTCACAAAAAAATTGCCGTCGGATATCTCGCGCCGCATTTTGACGAAGGCGCCGTCGCCCGATTTGTCGAGCCGCTCTTAAATCTTTACGATCGGAAAAAATTTACGGTGCAATGTTTTACTCCGTCCGATGAAGATTCGATCGCGACGGCGGGCTTGGACATTTTATTTGATCTCGGCGGACATTCCGAAGGCGGCGTGACGTTGCCGATTATGGCGCGTCGTCTCGCGCCCGTCCAAATCACGGGGCTCGGTTGGCTCGACACCACCGGCTTGACCGCGATCGATTACATTCTCACCGACGATTTTCTAACTCCGCGCGGAGCCGATAAATTTTTCGTCGAGAAGTTTTTGACCGTCCCGCACGCCGTCAATTTCACGCCGACCGCCGACATGATCCCGCGCCGCCCGTCCGATCGATCTCACATCGTTTTCGGCTGCTTCAACAATCTCATGAAAGTCACCGACGAGTACCTTCAATGCGCCGCCGAAATTCTTGATCGCGTTCCGCACGCCCGAATGATTTTTCAAGACACCACTCGGATTGCCGCGCGCCGTCGTCGAATGCTCGAGCGCGCCGAAAATTTTTTGCCGATCAATCGGATCGAAATTCGCTCGGGGCGCGACGACTACCTTGACGATTACGCCGACATTGATATAATTTTGGACACATTCCCGTACAACGGCGGCGCGATGACCGCGACCGCGCTTTGCATGAACGTGCCGGTGGTGAGCATTGCGGGCGATCGATACGGCGCGCGCTTCGGAGCCGACATTCTTCGGACGGCGGGCTTCGATGAGCTCATCGTCGACGATCAAAAAAATTTTATTGAGCGCGCGGTCGAGCTGTCGAAAAATATCCCGATTGACGTGCGCGATCGAGTGCGACAATCGCCGCTGCTCGACGGCAAAACTTTCGTCCGTTCGATCGAAAATGTTTATGAACGTCTCGTGGGGTGATTGCCTTGATTGATCGAAACGACATTAAAAAATTTTTTACGGATTGGAACGGGCGCGGCTCCGAAAAATCCGACGCCCAATCCTTTTGGCTCGCGCTGATCCGTGCGCTCGGCGTCGACAAGCCCGATAACATCATAAAATTCGAGACGCCTATCGATGTCGACGGGCAAAAATGTTTCATCGACGGTTTGATTCCTTCGACAAAAGTTTTGATCGAGCAAAAAAGTCGCGGGATCGATCTCGACAAGCCCGCTAAACAATCCGACGGCAAATTCTTGACGGCGTTCGAGCAAGCCAAGCGTTATGCCGACGCTCTCCCCTACTCTCAACACCCGCGTTGGATCATCGTCTGCAACTTCGACGAGTTTCGCATCTACGACATGGATCGCATCACCGCCGCCGCCGACGACGCTCTCAAGCCCGCGTGCATCGCCTTCAAACATCTGCCCATCGAATTTGCGCGCCTCGGCTTCGTCGTCGACCCCAACGATGAAAACATCGACGAAGTCAAACTCTCCAAAGACGCCGTCGATATCATGAAACGCATTCGTGATGCCTTCGCCCGCAAAATGCTCGCGCCCCGCCGCGTCAAGGATAATCCCGTCGATTTTTTGAGCGCCGACCAAAAGGACATCCTCAATAAATTTTGCGTCCGGCTCGTCTTTTGCCTCTACGCCGAGGACGCCGCCGTCTTCAACACCGATCAGTTCGTCGACTACATCAGCGCGTCCGCCGATCGCAGCGCCGCGCTCACCGAGCTGTTTGATGTGCTCAACACTCCGCCCGACCGTCGTGATCAAAATCTCCGCGCGGAGCTGAAACAATTTCCGTATGTAAACGGCGGGCTCTTCGACGGCAACGCGCTCGACATCCCGCCTTTCGACAACGTCACCGCCGACGGCATCACTCTTCAGGCGCGCGGCTCCGAGCAAAAATTTAATTGGTTCACCATCGACCCGACCATCTTCGGCGCGCTTTTCGAGCGAGACCTCAACGCAGAAAGTCGTCGCCACGGCGGCATGCATTACACGTCCCGCGCCAACATTCATAAGCTCATCGACCCGCTTTTTCTCGACGACCTTGCCGAAGAATTTGATTCAATCCGTCGCCGTCGAAAAAATAAGCGCCGCGAGCTCGAGGCTTTTCAAGATAAAATCGCGTCGCTGATTTTTTTCGATCCCGCCTGCGGCTCCGGCAATTTCCTCACAGAAACTTTCATTTCGCTCCGTCAGCTCGAAAACAAAATCATCGACGAGCTCATCAATCTCGGCGTGCCGTGCTCGGTCAAAGTTTCCATCGATCAGTTTTTCGGCATCGAGATTAACGGCTTCGCCGCCGCCATCGCTCAGACCGCCATGTGGATTTCCGAAAACAAGATGCTTTACGATACCGATATCAGCGTCGGCATTCGCGAGCGCGAACATTATCTGCCGTTGAAACACTCCGCGCGCATCGTTTGCGCCAACGCGCTTACCGTCGATTGGAAAAAAATTGTGCCCGACGGCGCCGACTACATCATCGGCAATCCGCCGTTCGTGGGCGCGTCGATGATGAGCGCCGAGCAAAAATCCGAGGCGGTTGCGATTTTCGGTCGGGGCAAGCTCGTCAACAGCATTGATTATGTCGGCGCGTGGTATCACAAGGCGGCGGCTTTCATCGACGGCACGACGACCCGTGCGGCGTTTGTTTCGACCAACAGCATCACTCAAGGCGAGCAGGTTGCGCCGTTGTGGCAGAAACTTTTCGTCGAGCGCGGCGTTCACATCGACTTTGCTTATCGGACGTTTCGATGGTTGAGCGAGTCCGAGGACATGGCGGCGGTGCACTGTGTGATCGTCGGTTTTTCGAGTGCGCCGAGCGATAAGCCGCGTATTATTTTCGACGGCGATCAAAAAATAATTGCCGACAATATCAATCCGTATCTGGTCGATGCGCCCGACGTTTTCATTTGGAGCCGCGCAAAACCGATCAGCGCCGACGCGCCTTTGATGGTTCATGGCAATAAGCCGACGGACAACGGCAATTTGATTCTGTCGACGGACGAACGCGATCGATTGTTGAAAGACGATCCGAAAATCGGCTGTTGCATTCGACGATTGGTCGGCGGTCGCGAATTGATGTACGGCGACGTTCGATATTGTTTGTGGTTAAATGACATCGATCCGAAAATTTATCGGGACAACGAAGTGATCATGCGGAGGCTCGATGCCGTTAAAAAATTCCGCGCGGCGTCAACGTCGAAGGACACCCGCGAACGGGCGACGGTGCCGCATTTATTTTTTCGGACGCCGCAGACCGACGACAATTATATCTGCCTGCCGCAAACTTCGTCGGACGGTCGAAAATATATTCCGATCGGATTCATGGACGGATCGATCATTGCCGTCGATACCGTTCTGATCATTCCGTCGGCGACGTTGTTTCATTTCGGAGTGCTGTCGTCGTCGGTTCATATGATGTGGATGCGATTGGTCGGCGGACGGTTCGGGACGGGATATCGATACTCGACGTCGGTGGTGTACAATAATTTTGTGTGGTGCGGTTGGTCGTCGTCGATCGAAGAGACGGCGCAAGCGATCCTCGACGCGCGGGCGCTTTATCCTACGTGGACGTTGGCGGCTATGTATGACGAAGAAAAAATGCCGCCCGAGTTGCGAGCGGCGCATGCAGCCAACGACTTGGCGGTGATGTCGGCGTACGGCTTCGACGTGTCGATGACGGAATCGGAGCTTGTGTCGGCGCTGATGAAAATTTACGAAGAAAAAATTATTGACGGCGGGCATTAAGTTTGATAGAATCAAGCTGTGGATAGAAACTTAGACAAATTGAATACGACGGCTGAAGCGGGCGTCGGCTCCCTCCGAAGTCAGGGTGTCCTTGGTTCAGAGGAGAGCGGTTAATCGCCAATTAACCGACTCTCGAGCGCGCCGTTATTTAAACGCGTTGATGATGTTCACGATGAGGTCTGCGGCTGCGATCGCAAGCGCGATCTTCTCGTAGAAGCTCATCTCATCACCTCCTTTGCAGGAGGGAGCCGGTCTTCAACCGTCGCAAGTCAAATTCTACCACGCATCAAAGGTTTTGTCTACAGTTTTTTACATCGAATCTAATCAAATTGAATACGACGACCGGAGCAGGTGCCGACTTCCTCAGGATGGGTTAGATGAGGGTGTCTCCATGAGATGTCGAGCTAAGTGGTAATTAGCCGACTGTCAAGCGCTACATGAGCGCATTGATGATGTTAATGATGAGGTTTGTCGCAGAGATCGCGAGAGCAATCTTCTCGTAGGTGCTCATCTCATCACCTCCCTTCGTGGGAGGAAGCCGGCCTCCAGCCGTCGCAAGTCAAATTCTATCACGCATCAAAATTTTTATCTACAGTTTTTTTACATCGAATCTAATCAAATTGAATACGACGACCGAGGCAGGTGCCGGCTTCCCCCTTAGTGGAGTCCGCCGGAACCGAGCTGAGAGCCGATTAATTAGCTCTTAACCGACTCTCGTTAGCTCAATCTTCGGAGAAGAAGAAGTTGTAGATCGCGCTCGCGATGTCGCCAATCAGGCGAACCACGTTGGTCACGAACGACCATTTACATCGAATCTAATCAAATTGAATACGACGACTGAACCTGGCGCCGACTTCCTCCGTAGTAGGTAAAACGTATGGTCTTCGGAAGCCGAGTTAATTGGTACTTAACCGGCTGTCAGCTGTTCAAATGAACAGACCGATGACAGTGGCGATCAGAGACGCATCAAAAATTTTGTCTACAATTTTTTTTACATCAATAGGGCGTTTTTTTTTTTGAGGAGAGATCAAAATGAGCAAACCGATCGTGGCGGTCGTCGGACGCCCCAACGTCGGCAAGTCGACGCTGTTCAATCAGATCGGCAAAAAAAAATTGTCGATAGTCGATGACATGCCCGGCGTCACGCGCGACCGAATTTATATGGATGCCGATTGGCTTGACCGCGAATTTACGTTGGTCGACACCGGCGGCATCGAGCTTACGTCCGATGATTCGATGCTCAACTCTATACGAGCGCAGGCGCAGATTGCGATCGATGAGGCGGACGTAATTTTATTTGTGGTCGACGGACGGGCGGGCTTGACTTCGTCCGATGAGGAAGTCGCGAAAGTTTTGCGTCGGGCGCGCAAGCCGATCATCGTCGCGGTCAACAAAATCGATCACATCAATCTCGACGATAATGTTTACGAGTTTTATAATTTGGGGCTGGGCGATCCGATTGGCATCAGTGCGTCGAACGCGCTCAACCTTGGCGATCTGCTCGACGCGGTGATTGCCGCCCTTCCTCCGCTCGAGCTCGATCAGCATGATGCGGACGAAATTCGGATTGCGGTGATCGGGCGACCGAACGTCGGCAAATCTTCGCTCGTCAACAAAATGCTCGGCGAGGAGCGTGTGATCGTCAGCGATATCCCGGGCACGACGCGCGACGCGATCGATACGCATTTTGAAAAAGACGGAATAAAATTTACGTTGATCGACACGGCGGGCATGCGTCGTAAGGCGAAGATCGAGTTGCCGGTCGAGCGGTATAGTGTGATGCGATCATTGCGGGCGATCGATCGGGCGGACGTGGTGTTGATGATGATCGAGGCGCCGGTCGGTATCACGGAGCAAGATGCAAAGATCGCGGGCTATGCGCACGACTCGGGCAAGGGCTGTGTGATCGTGGTCAACAAGTGGGACATATTCCCCGACAAACATGATCGCTCGACGAACCGATTCACCGACGAGCTCCGAGTGAAGTTGGGATTCTTGCAATACGCGCCGGTGTTATACGTGTCGGCGCTGACGGGGCAACGGGTCAATCGGGTTACGGAGCTGGTAAAATTCGTGGCGGATCAAAACGCGATGCGGATTCAAACGAGCGTGTTAAATGAATTGGTGCGGGACTCGATTGCGGTCAATCCTCCGCCGTCGAAGCGCGGCAAGCAATTAAAAATATATTTTTCGACGCAAGCGGACATTTGCCCGCCGCGATTTATATTATTCGTGAACGAGCCGGAGCTGATGCACTTCTCGTATTTGAGATTTCTCGAAAACAAATTGCGTGAGACGTTCGGGTTTGAGGGTGCGCCGTTGAAATTTGTCGTTCGGAAGCGCGGCGCGGACGAGGACGTTTGACGATTTACGACTTCCAAGCGTCGTTGCGCAAGTACTTGTTATAAAACTCGTTGCTGAGCTGAACCCCGATCAAATACAAAACTGCAGCCCTGTCGTGAGATTTTGCCTTGTCGACGTGAAAGGTAGCCACCGACGCAAAATGCGCGGTCTCTGCAAAATTAATCTTAAGCTCCCAAAGCGGATCATTGCGAATGGGAGCGTATTTTTTTATGCGTTCGGGGAACTGCAGCAATATCTCATCGCAAACCTCCACAAAATATTTATTCGTCAGCTCGTAATCGGCAATCGGCACGTCGCCGTCCCACGTCAGCTTGAAATTGAACTGATCGGTGTGGACGAGATCATACTTGCCGTGGAAGCAATGCCACAGCTTGCCCATATCGTAATATAAATCCGAACCGTCGAGTTCTCCGCGCGGATCGACGAGCATAAAGCCCATGTCATTGCCCCTATACACGAGAATGTTTTGAAAGTGCAAATCGCCGTGAATCATGATCAGCTCGTTCGGATTGACGGCGCGGAGAAACTCATCATTTTTTTCGATCGCGGTGAAAATCTCTCGAATGTTTTTGTGCTCGACCCCGTTGATCACAATTTTATCCGCACTGATTAACTGCCGGAGCAAAGGCGACTTCTCGGAGCACTCCGTCAATCTTTCGAGCACGCGACGAACATGTTTTTGCCTTGCCCAATCGGCGGGAGCATCAGACACTTTGCGCGAATACACATTCTCAAACATCCAATCCAACAGATGCTCTAAAAAATTCATTGCCGCCTCCGCGTCGAAGTGCCCATCAAAAATGTGCTCGCGGAGATTGCGGCTGCCGTAATACGGAACATCAAAATACACTTCGGGGCTCTCGATATCATACTCGAGCACCTCGGAAAAATACGGCTTAAGTTCCTTGGGCAGAGCGCGGAGCCAAGTAATTTCGTTAATCAATTTGGCTCTGCCCTTGCCGGAGCCCTTCTTCTTGACAATCAACCGATAATTCAACTTGGCGTAGGAGCCGCCGACCAGTTCATCCGAATGCCCGCCGTTGAGATTGCCGTAGAGAAGATCATCGTAATTGACGGCGACCATATGTATTTGGTCGATAACTTCATTGACAGCGTCAAGCAAATGCATCGGACTTATGACGATCTCCCGCAGGAGACTCAAGGTTCGTGCCGAAATGCGAGCGATACCGGCGAATGATATCCACGGGAACATCATCAATTCTGTATCGCTTATCGCGATCACTCGATTGCCGTCGAGCTCGATAACATGATCTGCTTCGTCGGGCTCGAGCAAATGACTTACGACTAAAACGTCTTTATGTCGATAGCGCCTCAACCTGCTGAGGATGGCGATATCAAACACTTGATTGCCCTCGATGATGATAAGTTCGTCGTCGTCAAAAAAATCGGCTTTAAAAATACTGCGCCCGAGCAGATTGTTTTTATCGGTGAATATTTTTTGCGTTTTGATAGCGGCGGTTCTTCGCTTGACGGAATCGACGTCCCAAATGCCGCCGGAGCCCAACAGCACGCAAATATTTTCATTGGAAATCCCGTTGACGTTGAGCAAACTGATTTGACGTTCCAGCACATTCATCGCGTTATACAACGGCAAATAACAGGACGGCAAAATTTCATTGTTGTAAAAATGTCCCTTGCCGATATTTGCCATAATCAGCGCCTTCATGCGTTTTGCGCATCCCTCTCGATTAATTCACTCGCGTAATCCCTATAAAATTTTCCGGCGTGTTCGCGATCGACGCGGCTCAGAATGAAATTGATTTTATCGAGCGGGATATTTTTTTCGATGAGATATTCTGCGTAGGAGCGATGGATTCTGTACTTTGCGGATAAAAAATACGCCGGCGAATATCCCCAAGGGATTTGTTTTTTTATCGGAGCAATGATATTTTCGATGAGCCGAAGAATACTCGGGAGCTCGTAATTTTTATCGAGTCTCGAGTTCAAATAATCGGCGATCAGCTCCGTACACAAATTGCCGGGGATTCTGCCCATGCCCATTAATGATCCGTCGACGATGATATTGCGCTCGGGACGGACGTAATCGATGAATGATTTAGCCAGAGAAAATGCCAGCGCTAAATTTTCATGGACGTGCAATCCGATTTTGATCCGCAAATCCAAATTGCCGTCGTATTCGTCGAGAATAGTCGAGAGTTCGGGAATCGACAGCACTCCGAACGTGTCAACAATGGTCACGACTGCCGGCAAAATTCTGTTGGCATGCTCGACAAGGCGTTTGATATCATCGAGGCTGTTGCCCGGCGTATTGATCAGATTGAGCGTAATCTTATATCCGCGCGCCGCGACCTCCGACGCAAATTCGACGGCTTTATCCAGATACTCGTAATAAAAAGCGACCCGAACGTAATTGATTTGACCGTTACACTCGCTCAAATTATTCAAGTCGTACTCGTCGGCTCGCGCCATCAGCGCATACTCCGTGCTCCGATTGGGCGCGATCTTTTCGAGCACGTCATAAGCCATCTCGATTTTTGGATAAAACGAAACATCGCCGTCATAAACGACATTACGCAAAAACCCGAGCTCGACGATATCAACATTTGCCCGAGTCAATTCGCGGGCGATCTGTTTTATATTTGCATTCCCGAATCTCCCGCCATTGACATGCGCACCGTCGCGCAATGTACAGTCCAAAAATTGAACCATAATCGACCTCCTCATTGTTCCAACATCGAGAGTGCAAAACGATAGTCGTACACATCATCGATGTCGATTGCCTCGCGCTTGCCGACCTCCATCAAATAAGGCTTGAGCCCGATCCGATCGCCCCATTCTTTATACTTCGTCCGAGGCGTCAATTGGATTCCGTTTGTAAACAAATACAATTTTTTCAGCTTTTGAGAGTTGGGATGTTCTCTGCCGCGCGAGAAATTAAACGGACCGTTTTCGTCCATCAAATAATGTTTAAACGGAGCAACGGTCACTAACGAATCATAACCCTCCTGCAACTTCTCAAAGTACAGCTCGATAGCTTTTGAGTAGAGCTCCGCACCGACCAGCGGCGAAGTGACGCACGACCACATAAAATGATCACCTTCGACGACATCACCCAAATACATTACAAACTCACTGATAGGGCGAGACTCGTCCGCATACTTTTGCGGTCTTCGCATCGGGATAACGCCCTCGTCCGCCGCCATCTTCAACATTTCGTCGGAGTCCGTAGAAACGACAATTTTATCGACAGTCGGCACCTGTTTCAGTTGTCTGATCTTGTGGATCAACAGGTTGGTTTTTCCGAAGGGCAAAATATTTTTATTGGGCAGCCGCGTACTGTTCTTTTTGACGGGAATGATAGCCGTCAAGCCCCCCCCCCCGTTGAGTATGCGCTCCATTTGATGGCGAACGATCTCCAGATCTTTCGGCGTGTCGACTGAAAGGCTCTCACAATTTACTTTAACCATTTTTACTTTCACTCCTCTGTCAATAAATCTGAGCAGATCACATTCTTCGATCTGTTCTAATTTGCTTCGCGGCGTACGGTTAAATATGTCGAGCGCATTTTTTGAAAAGGCACCGATGCCGACGAACTTCATGTAATCAAAATCCAGTCGTCCCTTCGGGAAGGGCAATGGGCTTCTCGTCGCATACAACAAAAAGCCGTTCGTATTTGTAACGACTTTTATGTTGGTCGGGTCGATCACTTCGGACGCATGGTCTATCGCGATCATCGCATTGACGGCGTCGACATTGTCAGCTTCCTTGGCAGCAAAGGCAATTGCATCGATCGACGCGGGCTCGATGAGTGGTTCGTCGCCGCTTATAAACGCGTAAAAATCGGAATCGATGAGCGTCGACACCTCGTGGATTCTCGAAGTGGGCGTCGAGTGCGCGGACGAAGTCATAACACATTGCATTTGATATTTATCGCATACCTCGGCGACTTGCTCATCGTCGGTGGCAACGACCACATCGTCGAGCCCCCGCGCATTACGAGCCCGTTCGTGCACCCACCAAACCATTGGTTTGCCGCAAATATCGACCAACGGTTTATTCGGCAGCCGCGTTGAATGAAGTCTCGACGGTATAACTCCGAGAATCTTTTTCATGCATTTCTCCCTCGGCAATCAAATTTTAGACACAAAAAAATCTCTCGCCTGATCAACATAAATCAAACGAGAGACTCTCAAAAATATTTATCGACGAACAGACATAAATAGAGCTATCTATCGCCCCCCCCCCAGATTATTTTCATGTAAGGCGCAAATAATTTCAACCAACAGCATGCTCTCACCCAATCATCAAAAAAAGCTATAGAAAAAATAGTTTCGTGATCGTAAAACATTTTCAGCGGCTTGTCAAGTGTGCTGCAATCGTGGTATCATGACGCTGAAATTTTTTTTGAGAGGAGTTTTTTTGATTGGACGGCAAGGAACTGTTTGTAAAAATTTCCGATGTGCTTGAAAAAGTCGGAGTGAAGGCGGCGCTCAAAAGCCCCGAGGTCGTCGACACGATTTATAACGTCATGTCCAAGAACGGCATGAAGGTCGACAAGGCGGTTTTCTCGATCGTGATGTTCGCAATCGCCAACAGTGAGAAGATCGATATCGGCGCGCTGATGAATCTCGGCTCGGGACTGATGGGCGCGGCGGGAGCGATGAGCGGCGCTCAACAGTCGGGACAGGCGACGCCGAATGCGGCGGGCGCGCTCGGAGCATTGGGGGCATTGGCGGGAGCAATGGGCGGCGCTCAACAACCGTCAGCTCAACCTTCGAACGCGGCAAATGCCGTTAATGCCCTCGGCGCACTCGGCGCGCTCGCCGGAGCGATGGGCGCGGCTCAGCAATCGGCGCAAGCCGCTCAACCGTCAACTCAACCGTCCGCGCAACAATCCGCTCCGCAATCGCCCGCCGCTAATGCCGCCAATATGCTCGGCGCGTTGGGAGCATTGGGCGCGATGGCGGGCGCAATGGGCGGCGCTCAACAGCCGTCGGCTCAACCGTCGAACGTCAATAACGCGGCGAACGCCATCAATGCGATTGCGGGCATCGCTCAGGCGCTCAACACCACAAAAAAATAATCCGCGCGGAACTGTGCAACGTAAAAGACTTCGGTTTGATCCCGATGGGGATTTCGCCGAAGCCTTTTCATTTGCCGATGTATGATTGTCTCTTACTTGGTCGGTTTGTTTATCGCCTTCGTGTGGTTCGAATCGATGAGCGTCCGTCCTTTGGCGAGTGCCATCGAAAAGCCCGCCACAACAAGCGGAAATACTCCCTCTTTCGAACTGTCGCCGGTCACCGTCGGCTTTACATACTTCTCCATTGTCAATCACTCCAGTATCAAAATTTTTTTCCATTGCAGGTCGCGAACGACTTCGATCAGATCATTTTCGAGCTCTCGCTCCTCGACCGCATATTTCGCCAAAAATTTTTGTTTGATCTCGTCGACCGTCGACACCCCATCAACATTGTTGAGCAAGAACGCCGCCGTCGCATTCAAATAGTAAATTATCAACGAGTCCGCGCAGACGATCATCACGTCGTCGTTCATTCGCGCCTTGATATACGACGCTTGCATCGGAAACACGCCGTCCTTCGATGCGTCGCCGGTCACCGTCGGTTTTACGTACTGCTCTCTCACTCAAATTACCTCCCTCGAAATTTTAAAGTGCGATGTCGGCATCGACATGATTTTTGACGTCGGCAGTCTGATGAGCCTCGTCGATCGATGCGATGAATTTCTGTAGCGCGTCGGTGTGCCAAGCATCAATGCCTTTCTCAAGCCACATGTCTTTGATCGACCGCTCGAGCACATTGCCAATCACGAACGGCGCCATGCAATCCAATCGAAAATCACCGTTGGGGCGAATGATCCCGCCGCCGTTGACTTCAATCGAGTACTTCTCCATCTGCGTCTTGAGCTCCGCCGACCTCTGTATCGTGAGCTTGCCGTTGAATTTCTTGCCGAGCTCCTCAATCCGACCGTAGAGAATATTTTTCTGCTCGTCGTTGAGAATGATATCGGCATGCTCGTGACTTTCTCGCGCGTGAGCAGCAGCGCATTGGTGATCACCACAAACGATGTGCCGTCGTCATGAAGACGCCGTCGGCAACAATCTGATGCGACAACTCGAGCCACCTGTCGACGGTCATACGTCCGACTCCGTGCCGGACGTTTTTTTATGTCGACATCACGCCGCCACCATGCTAAAATATTTTTACGTAAATAGAATTTAAAAGTCAGGCGTCGGCGAAAGGCAATTCATAATTCTTAATGCGTAATGCGTAATTAGGGGCGACGGATTGTGGGCGCCAACGGCTTTAAAAGGCGGCAACCTTTAAGCGTTGGGCGTCGACGACGCATGGACGGCAACTACAAAAAGTTTCGGCGCCGACGACGCAGGGTGGGCATGCCGGACTCTGTTGGGCGCCGCGCTCGTGGGTGGGAGCGGCGGCGGCAAGAAGGGCGGACTGTGTTTTCGGTGAAGTTCTGTTTATTTCGTCGGCGAGAAAAAGATTGCACATTACCGCGCCTTGACGGTATTCAAATTCGTTTGTATTTTTATTGAACATTGAAAATCCGGTAACATCGGCAGGCATAACATCGGGCGTGAACTGCATTCTGTGATATTCGAGCGAGAGCGCCTTTGAGAACGCAAGCGCCAATGTTGTTTTGCCTACGCCGGGTATATCTTCAAGCAGAACATGACCGACCTGCTGGGTGTCGCCACAGGCAGCAGCGGCGAGGCGAGCCACAACGCTGGCGGCATGGTGATGGGAATGCTGCGTTTCTACGGACAGTGCCTGTACGTCGGCCTGAAGTTGATGGTCATTTGGTGGGCATTTACCCTCTTGCCCAAGATTTCATACCGACCGCTGCGTATTGCCGCATGGGTGGTGCTGGCCGCGTGTGTAGTGTTTTTCATGTGGCATCAGTCACACATCATGCACCCCCTGTGGGTGATCTGCGTGGCGGGGCTCGTTTGGATAATATATAAAGGTAGAATACGTGCTGTGGCGGCTTGGCTGGGACTGTTCATGCTGCTGGTGTTCCGCAGCCCGCAGGCGCTCATGGTCGCTGCCGCGATGTACGGCCTGTGCTACGCGCTGGGCACGGTCGCCATCACCATGCTGACGCGCGACGCCTTTGGCCCCGAGAACTACGGCCGGGCCTACCCGATCATCGGCATGGGCGGCAACATGGCCAACGCCGTCTTCTCGTCGGTGGTGGGCTTCATGTATGACTTCTCGGGTGGCTACACCTCCACCATCATCATGATGGCTGCCATGCTGGCGGCCTCGGTCGCCATTGCGCTCTACGTCTACGCGAGCAAGGCCCGCACGGCGTAGGGCCACGCTGGCCACCCGGTGGATTTGCTACACGGGGTGATTTACCAGCCGCAAAGCGGATATGCGCATGGCACAATGGGGCACATGAGGGTCCGATGACCAGGGAGAAGGGGGTACGACATGGCACGTTTTCCGGAAGGGTTCCTGTGGGGCGGCGCGACGGCAGCCAACCAGTACGAGGGCGGCTGGGACGAGGGAGGCAAGGGCCTCTCGGTGGCAGACTGCACCACCTACAAGCCCAATGTCGACAAGTCTGACTACGCGGCGCTGCATGGCATCACGTCGGCACAGGTCGCCGAGGCCGAGGCGTCTTCGGACACGCACCAGTATCCCAAGCGCCATGCGGTGGACTTCTACCACCATTGGCGCGAGGACATCGACCTGTTTGCCGAGATGGGCTTCAAGACGCTGCGCCTCTCCATCCAGTGGACGCGCCTGTATCCCACCGGCACCGAGGAGCAGCCGCTCGAGGCGGGCCTCAAGTTCTACAGGGACGTCTTCACCTACATGAAGGAGAGGGGCATCGAGCCGCTGGTGACGCTGCACCACTACGAGCAGCCCGTCTACCTGGCCGACCACTTCGACGGCTGGTACGACCGCCGCGTGATCGACCTGTTCGTGCGCTTTGCCAAGACCTGCTTTGCTCGCTATGGGCACCTGGTCAAGTACTGGCTCAGCTTCAACGAGATTGACTCGGTGTTCCGTCACCCGTGGACGACCATCGGCTACTGCGCGGACCGCTACCCGGCCGAGAGGCGCGAGGAGATGGTCTACCAGAGCGTGCACAACCAGTTCGTGGCCTCGGCGCTCGCAACCAAGGCCCTGCACAAGATGGTGCCGGGCGCGCTCATGGGCTGCATGCTCACCAAGACGACCACCTATGCGCTCGACTGCGACCCGCGCAACCAGGTCAAGGCGCAGGCAAAGAACCGCGAGAACATGTACTACTCCGACGTGCAGGTGCGCGGCGCCTATCCGCTCTGGGTCAAGAGGTACTGGGAGCGTGCGGGCATCCACGTGGACTTTGGCCTGGATGACGAGGCGATTCTCGCGCAGTACCCGGTGGACTTCGTGAGCTTCTCGTACTACAACACGATGGTCGACTCCATCGATGCCGAGCAGCGCGAGAAGGTGGGCGGCAACCTGGCGACCGGCGTCAAGAACCCCTACCTGCCCACCAGCGACTGGGGCTGGCAGATCGACCCGGAGTGCCTGCGCTACTCGCTCATCGAGCTCTACGACCGCTACCAGAAGCCGCTGTTCATCGTCGAGAACGGCCTGGGTGCCCACGACACGGTGGAGGCCGATGGCTCGATCGTCGACGACTACCGCATCGACTACTTCCGCCAGCACATCAACGCCATCGCCGAGGCCATCGAGGATGGCTGCGAGGTCATGGGCTACACCCCGTGGGGCTGCATCGACCTGGTGAGCATGTCGACCTGCGAGATGTCCAAGCGCTACGGCTTCATCTATGTGGACCTTGACGACGAGGGCAACGGAACCTACGCACGCAGCCGGAAGAAGAGCTTCTACTGGTATGCCCGCGTGATTGCCACCAATGGCGAGGAGCTGGGCGACCTGTAGGAGTTGCGTCCGATTTCGCGGACGGGTCGCATGCCCGTCCGCGATTGCGTACAGATGGCAGTCGAAACCACGTACTAGTGGCTCACCAGTCCGCGACCTGAGACGGCACGCGTCCAGCATCGCGGGCCAGTCGTGCACTGGTCCGCGATG
>CALGGP010000245.1 GCA_937915885.1 uncultured Selenomonadales bacterium
GCCCCGAGCACTGTGAAAGCGGGAGGCGCCGACGGCACGGGTGGGAACCGATTCCTCCGTTGGGCGCCGACCTCGACGGGTGGGAGTGCCGTCGGCGCCCTCCATCCGTCACCCTGCGCCGACGGCGCCCTCTTACTTGAACCACTTTATGACGTTTTGAGCGTGCTTCGTCAAGATGAAGAGGATCGCCCGATCGCCCGCCTCGAGCACCGTTTGACCGTTCGGAATCGCCGCCTTGTCTCCGCGCACATACGCGCACACGAGCCCTTCTTTCGGCAGCCCCGCGTCCATTAATTTTTTGCCCGCGACCTTCGCGTTGGGCTGGACGATCACTTCAACCGCCTCCGCCTTCGCGCCCTCGAGGATCGACACGCTCACCACGCCCCCGCGTCGAACGAACGCCAATATCTCCGACGCCGCCAACAGTCGAGCCGACACTACGATATCGACGCCGACTTTTTCAATCAGATCCGCATACTCCGTCCGATAAACCCGCACCACCGTCCGCCGCGCGCCGAGATGTTTCGACAGCAGCGCCATCATCAAATTCAATTTGTCGTCCTCCGTCAAGCAAACGACCACGTCCGCCGACGCGATCCCTTCGTCCGTCAACAGATCGATGTTCGTCCCGTCGCCGAGGATCGCCAGGCTCGAGCCCGTCAACAGCTCCGCCATTTCCGCGCAACGCTCCCGATCCTTTTCAATCACTTTGACGTAGACGCCCTGCTCGCTCAACTTCACCGCCAGCGTCCGACCGATGCGCCCCGCGCCGATGATCATCACGCGCTCCAGTCGACCCGCCTCCTGCCGCACGAACGTCCCGCTGAATTTTTCAATCGCCTCGGGGAAACCGATAAAATACGCGTTGTCATGCTCCATCAATACGTCGTCGCCGTGCGGAATGATCATTCGATGATCCCTCAAAATCAATCCGATCAAAATTCCCTTCGGCAACTTCAAACTTTTGATCGGAGTGCCCGCCAACTTCGACCGCCCGTTGATTTTCGCCTCGAACAAACGAATCTTGCCGTGCGCAAAATCCTCCACGTCGAGCGCCGCCGGCATCGTCAATATCCGATGTATTTCATTCGACGTGATCAGCTCGGGGTTGAGCATCAGATCGATATCAAACGTTTCCTTGACGTAATCCTTCGCCTCGCCCATAAATTGTATGTCGCGAATGCGGGCGATGGTATGTCGAATGCCGTGCTTTTTGGCGAGCACGCAACAGACCATATTGACTTCGTCCGACGCCGTCACCGCGATCAACACGTCGGCGCCGTTGACGTCGGGATCATTCATCGTGATCGGGCTGGCGCCGTTGGCGCAAATCGTCAGCACATCGAGATTGTTTTTGACTGCCTCGAGCTGCTCATCTTCCTTATCGATCACAACGACCTCCATCTTCTCGCGCGTGAGCAGGTCGGCGGTGGTGTAACCGAGCTTGCCCGCGCCGA
>CALGGP010000246.1 GCA_937915885.1 uncultured Selenomonadales bacterium
CAGATTCGTAAGCAACTGTCGCATTAACTTCTTCCATAACCCTGAAGCCTAGTCGTATTAGTTTAATATATTTTGTTAAACGTTGTAGTGGGTCTTGGAATTGAACCAAGGGCCTTAGGGGTATGAATCCTACGCTCTAGCCAACTGAGCTAACCCACCATATAGAGAGCTTAGCATTTGCCGAATATTGGGAGGAATCTGCACCTACACTAGCCGCACGGCATCTGGTCGCCTCTATGTTTCCTTATGTTATTTAATAATGTTTATATAATTTTGTCGGAGCTGCTGGATTCGAACCAGCGACCCTCTGCTTGCCTTCCTGTGGATAATTGAAATCCATAATTCCTTTCAGGAAGGGAATTTTTACAGATTAATTCTAACTGTAAGTAAGGCAGATGCTCTGAACCTACTGAGCTAAGCTCCGAAAAATAGTATGAAAGAACATTCACTAAGAGTTTAAATACCACGGACTTGAACCGTATCTTCAGGAAATTATCCTGACGTTTTACCTATTAAACTATCGCGCAAATTATGATTGCAGAAGTAACTCTTAATTACACTATTCAATACTATTGTGTCGGTCTGGAAAGACTTGAACTTTCGACCCCTACATTGCCACTTATTGTAATTATGAATTACACAAAGATTCTTATTATAAGCGGAATTTTAATCAGTTTATTCTGATAAATCAGTGTAGTGCTCTAACCAACTGAGCTACAGACCGTTAAAAAATATTATTAACTTCGAGGGAGTGTTTCCTTTATTAGACTGATTAACTCGGCAACCTACAATGTCAATTCATTGTTTAATTAAACTCCTTATCTTGCTTAAAAACATTCAGTCTGTTAATAATATTTTGTCGACTGGGTGGGATTTGAACCCACAGTGTATCAATGTACTAGTTCCTAAGACTAGCGCGTCTCGCCAATTGCGCCACCAGCCGATATAAGTTTTTGTATCATACCTTACTATTGAGGTTGAATATTAAAATACTCATTTATACTTAGGATAACTTTAAACCTTCTTTTGTACTCCTGAGCAGATTCGAACTGCCATCTCCACCTTGAGAGGGTGACCACCTGAACCGATTAGTAAGACAGGAGCATATTTTTGTATTAAGATGCAAACAACTGTCCAAACTAACAGCTCATCTAACAATTGTTTGATTTTGATATTATCTCAGGGTTACTGACTTTTGGACTTAATGTTAACCCTTTTTACAAAGTTGCTTGCATTTCAAGCTGTACTGTATCTTGGAATCGAACCAAGTTACTCTCGTAGGCTTTACGAGCGATTTCTGTGTCTCTATTACTTAATGACCGCTTCCTACTATTAACGCGTTTTACGTCGGTACGTCATCAGTTTGGCGTTCAGTCTACTCCAACCATTCCGTATAGTTAAACTTTTTAACAAATTTCGAACTTTGTCAAAAGCCCATTTAAACTATTTTTTCATTTAAATGTTGTGACCCCTATGGGATTCGAACCCATGTAGCCAGCGTGAGAGGCTGGAGTCTTAACCGCTTGACCAAGGCGCCGCGTGTCTCAACGGTTGGCAGTATACTATAGCGCGCGGAGATTGTCAAGCGTTTCGTTGAGCCGCGCGACGGAATTTTTTTTGCCGAGCAGATATAAAATCTCGTTGACGCCGCCGGGCGTGACTTTTTGCCCCGACAGTCCGACGCGCAACGGCCACATCACCGTCCCGACCTTCAGCCCCGTCGACGTGGTGAACTCCGAGATCGCCGCGCTGATCTTTTCGATCGTCCAATCGTCAATCCGCTCGATCACTCCGATCGTCGGCTCTATGATCTCGATCGATTTCTCGACGGTAATTTTATTTTTCTTGTTGACGAACAGCTCCGCATCGAACGGCGGCTTTTCGATCAAAAATTTTATCGACGGTTGAATGTCGCTCAACTTCGATACTCGCGTCTTCAACAGTCCGGCAAGGAATATCCACTTCGACGACAGATTTTCATCGAGCTCGACGAAGCTCCGCGCGGAGTCGGCGAATTGTTGATCCGACATCCGCTTAAAATATTCGCCGCTCATCCAATCGAGCTTGTCATAATCGAACACCGCCGGCGACTTCGACAGCCCCTCGAGGCTGAACGCCGCGATCAATTCTTCCATCGAAAATATTTCTTGGTTGGTGTTCTTCGGGCTCCAACCCAGCAGCGCCACGTAATTTGTGATCGCCTCCGGCAGATAACCCATTTTGATCAAGTCGTCGAAACTCGTCGCGCCGTGCCGCTTCGATAGCTTTGATATCGACCCGTCGGCGGCTTTGCCCATCACCGGCGCCAAATGTATGAACGTCGGCAGCTCCCAACCGAAAAATTGATACAGCAGCACGTGTTTCGGCGTCGACGTGATAAATTCCGTGCCGCGTATGATGTGCGACACCTCCATCAGGTGGTCGTCGATGACGTTCGCGAAGTTGTACGTCGGCATGCCGTCGCGCTTGAGCAGTACCTGATCCTCCAGCTCCGAGTTGGCAATTGTGATGTTGCCGTGCAACACGTCAAAGAACGTCGTCTCGCCGACGAGCGGCATCTTTTGACGGATCACATACGGCACTCCGGCGTCGAGATTTTTTTTGATCTCATCGTCAGAAAGATCGCGGCAGTGTCGATCGTAGCCGCCGAATTTTTTTTCGCCCGATTGTTCTTCGGATTGTTGACAAAAACAGCGGTAGGCGTGCCCGCTTTCGATCAATTGCTCGGCATATTTTTTATAGATGTCCATGCGCTCGCTCTGGACGTAAGGCGCAAAGTTGCCGCCGTGATGAGGTCCTTCGTCGGGAATAATTTTCGCGGCTTCGAGCGTGTTTTCGATGAACTCAACCGCGCCTTCGACGTAGCGCGCGCGGTCGGTGTCTTCGATGCGCAAAATAAAATCGCCGCCCGACGACTTTGCAAACAGGTAGGCATAAAGCGCAGTGCGCAGATTGCCGATGTGCATGAAACCGGTCGGGCTCGGCGCAAACCGAGTGCGAACTCTATTCAATTTATCTCCTCCAAAAATTTTATTCAAAGCATCTTGACGAGTGCATGAGATTGATGTGGTACTCCTTGCCGTCCCGACAAGAGCAACCAACCTTTGATGTAATCAACACTTTCAACAAAGCCTTCCTTATTCAGGCGGTCGAACGGAAAGCCTCTGCCCATATGCCGCGCGGTTATGATAAAAAACACGGTTTTGCCCTTATGGATTTTCATTGTATCGATCAACGCTTGCAAGGACTCTTCATTGTTTTCGGCGGGCAGAAAAATTTCATCATCGCGCCCCGCGAACAATTTTTTGAGCCAACCGATCTTCTGCGGCTCGATGTAAAACGCGCGATTTTTGCCCGTCACGCTCGCCGACACGCTTACCGCCATTGCCTTTAAGTCGTCGTGCAATCGTCTCTCGTCGTCGTACATTCGACCGATGGTTTCTACGTCAAAGAACGGCGTCTTAATAAAACAGCTCATCCACAGCCGATTGAAGGTGTCGCTCATATTCATATTCAAGCAGCCGACGACGTAATGATAGATGGCACTGCGAGTTTTATTTTTTCGCTCGGGCATCCAACGTTCGTGAGTAACAAAGACATCAAACTTTTCATCGACCTTGACGTAGTCTTTCGAGTAGAGGTAATTTAAAATGTCCTGATCGAACCAACTCATTTCGGGATGCTGATTCAAGAACTTCAGACCTTCCCTCAGGCGATCGTCCTCGATCCGCAATCGATCGAGATTCAGCACCAAAACGCCCGCGACAAAATAATCTTCATGCGCTACGAATCCGTTTGTTATCAAGAATTTCCATTTGGAATCGCGCTCGTGAGTGAGATGATTGCAATCGATGTCAGGGACGGACGCCAGGGCTTTATCGCCGAGATCAATCCGATACAGTTCATTGATGTCGAGATTGACGATAATATCTGCGTCAAGATAGATGGCTTTGCTGATGTTTGATGGAAGAACCTTCGGGATGAAGAATCGATAAAACGTTGCGATGCTGTAGCGCGACTCGAGAACCCTCGGAACGAGTTTTTTTATCTCGTCCGCATCATCGGCGCAGAGTTCCTCGACGTTGTAAAATTTTACGAGCTGACCGTATCGCCCGGCGAGGTACGAAAATTTATCTCGGCTGTCCGGCGACAGAGTGTTGTCATGAAGAATGTGGATCGTGATCGACGGAACGGGGGGGGGCCATCGAATGATTCTCAAAAATGGAGAGCATGGTCGTGGCGACGAATTTAGAGTACCGTCCCGTTCCGTCATGCAACGCAAAGCAAACATGAATCATAAATTTTTCTCCCTTCTTATTTTTTTCCGGCGCCGACGCAGGAGGCGCCGCCCCTTTTTTTCTTGTCGCTTATTTTTTATCTCTTTGCATTGGTGACGGCGATCGCGACGGCGAGAGCATCAGCCGTGTCGTCGAGCGCGATCTGTCCCTCGAGCTTTAAAAGTTTCGCGATCATAAACATCACCTGACGCTTATCCGCGCCTCCGTAGCCCGTCACCGACAATTTGATCTCCGCCGGCGTCAACTCCGCCACTTCGATCCGATTTTTCGCCGCCGCCAATAATACCACGCCGCGCGCTTGACCGACGGGGATCGCCGTCGTCGCGTTCCGACCGAAGAATAATTTTTCCACGCCCATCACGTCCGGCTGATACTTTTTCATCAGCACGTCGACCGTGTCATAAATTTTTTCCAATCGATCCTGCATTCGCGCCTTCGCATTCGTTTCGATCGAGCCGAACTCGAGCGCCTTCAATCGATCCCCGTCCACTTCGATCAGCCCGTAGCCGCAACGCGCTGTCCCGGGATCAATCCCCATCGTCAACATCAATCGGCGAACTCATAATTTCCATAGACGTTCTGAACGTCGTCGTCCTCGTCAAGCGCGTCCAACAGATTTTGCATCTTCTCGGCGTCTTTACCCTCGAGCTTCACCGTCGTATCCGGCACCTGCGTTATCTCCGCCGACGCCGTCTCGATTTTATGATCCGCCAATGCTTTTTCAATCGCATCATAATCCTCGGGCGCCGCCGTGATCTCGTACGAGTCCTCGTCCGCCTCGAAATCCTCTGCGCCCGCGTCCAGCGCGATCGTCATCAGCTCGTCCTCGTCTTCAAACGTCTCTCGGTCGACCACGAACACCGCCTTCTTATGAAACATCCAGCCCACGCAGCCGTTCTCGCCCAAATTCCCGCCGTGTTTCGAGAATATATGACGCACCGACGCCGCCGTTCGATTCCGATTGTCCGTCAAGATGTCGAGCATCAACGCCGCGCCGCCGGGTCCGTAGCCCTCATACGTGATCTCCTCGTAATTCGCTCCGTCCGTCGCGCCCAGCCCTTTTTGGATCGCTCGATTGATATTGTCCTTCGGAATGTTATTCGACTTCGCCTTCGACAGCGCCAACTTCAATCTCATATTGCCCGTCGGATCCGCGCCGCCCATCCGCACCGCTATCGTAATCTCGCGCCCGATTTTCGTCGTCAGCGCACCTCTGATCGCGTCGTTGGCGCCCTTTTTACGTTTGATGTTCGCCCATTTGGAATGTCCCGACATACTTTACTCCCCTTTGATCAGCTTATAAAATTTTTTCTTTCCAATCCGAATCGTGAGCTCCGCGCCGTCAATCGTTTTATCGACGTCCGTCACCTTTTCGTCGTTGACCGTCAAGCCGCTTTGCGCAATCAGCCTTCGACCTTCGCCCTTCGACCCGATCAGTTTACTCTCGACGAGCACATCAAGTAACTTTCGACCGATCATATTTTCGACGGTGATTGTCGGCATATTTTCTGTCGAGCCGCTGAAGATCGATTGCGCCTGTTTTTGCGCCGCCGACGCCGCTTCCGCGCCGTGCACGAGCTTTGTCACCTCGAACGCCAAGATCGATTTTGCCTCGTTGATTTTCTCGTCCTTCAGCGCGCTCAACCGATTTACTTCTTCCATCGGCAGGAACGTCAACAGCGACAAACACGTTTTGACGTCCGCGTCGTCCACGTTTCGCCAGTACTGATAGAACTCATAAGGCGACACTTTCTTTTCGTCGAGCCACAACGCGCCGCCCGCTGTTTTGCCCATTTTCGAGCCGTCCGACTTCGTCAAGAGTTTATTCGTCAAACCGTAGACCGCCCGCCCCGTCTTTCGACGCGTCAACTCCACGCCCGCTATGATGTTCGACCATTGATCGTCGCCCCCGAGCTGCATCACGCAATCATAATCGCCGTTGAGCTTGTAAAAATCATACGCCTGCATCACCATGTAATTGAACTCGAGGAACGTCAAGCCCTTCTCCCAACGTTGCTTGTAACATTCGGCGGCGAGCATTCGATTGACGGTAAAATGCGCGCCGACTTCCCTCAGCAGGTCGATGTAGCCGAGTTTGCGGAGCCAATCGCCGTTGTTGACCATCAGCGCGCGCCCGTCGGAGAAATCGATGAACCGCGCGATCTGCTTTTTGAAGCATTCGCAGTTGTGCTCGATAATCTCATCCGTCATGACTTTGCGGAGATCGGAGCGCCCCGAGGGATCGCCGACGGTGCCGGTGCCGCCTCCGACCAGGCAGATCGGACGATGCCCCGCGCGCTGCATATGAGCCATGACCATCAGCGCGATGAAGTGACCGGCGTGAAGGCTGTCGGCGGTGGGGTCGAAGCCGATGTAGAAAGTAATTTTTTTATTGGCGAGCAGCTCGCGCACTTCGTTTTCGTCGGTGCACTGCGCGATGAAGCCGCGCTCCCTCAGAGTATCAAAAACATTTTCTGTCAACAAAATCGCTCCTTTAATTGATTTGTGGGCGCCGCTCAACGCTCCCACCCACCAAGCACGGCGCCCGCTTCGTTTTGAAAGCGACAGATTTTAGGGTCGGGCGTCGACGGCACGGGTGGACGGCTGCCGATATTGGTTGGTGCTTGTCGCCTTTGTCCTGACGGATTGTTTATGGGGCGCCGCTCAACGCTCCCACCCGTCGAGCGCGGCGCCCAACAGAGCTCGAGGTTCCCACCCCGCGTTGGCGGCGCCCGCTTCGGTTTGAAAGCGGCAGATTTTAGGGTCGGGCGCCGACTTCCGTGGGCGGGAGTGCCGTCGGCGCCCCTTCCGCCGTCGCCCCCAATTCCGCATTCCTAATTCCTAATTCCTAATTATCCCCTCAGTTTCTGCCCTTTGATACACTCTCGCCGGGCTCGGGCGCATCATAATATTCGTCTCGCGACGGCTCCGAATACGACGGCTCGGGCTCCTGATATGTCGGCTCGGGCTCCCGATACGGCTCGGGGTCGGGCTCTCGATACGTCGGCTCGGGCTCCCTATATGTCGGCTCGGGCTCACGATACGGTTCAGGCTCAGGCTCCCGATATGTCGGCGTCGGCTCGTAATACTCCGGCTCCCGACGTACAGGCTCGGGCTCACGATACGGTTCAGGTTCAGGCTCACGACGCGTCGGCGCAGGCTCATAATACGGCTCAGGCTCCGGCTCGTAATACCTTTGACGCGGCGCCTCCTCCTCTTCGTATCGCCTCGACGGTTGAGGATTGTCGTCCTTCAACTCGTTCACCTTCTTGACGTTACGTCGACGCACCACCGCTTGATCAAAGTCGTGCACCGGCACCGACGCCAACGCATTTGTCATAAACGACTTCCAAATCGTGGCGGGGATGCCGCCGCCCATTATGTCATCGAGCGACGTGTTGTCGTCCATCCCAACCCACACGCCCGCCACCAAATCGGGAGTATATCCGACAAACCAAGCGTCGTGATAGTCCGAAGTCGTTCCGGTTTTGCCCGCCGCAGGTCGACCGATTTGCGCGCCGCGACCCGTCCCCTTGTTGACTACGTCCTCGAGCATCGACGTTAAATCCGCCGCCGCGTCTTCGTTGAGCACCACCCGACCTTCGGGCAATGCCTGCTCGAGAATTTTTCCGTTCCGATCGAGCACTTGAGTGATCGCCGTGTAAGGGACGTGCACTCCTTTATTCGCGAAAGTCCCGTAGGCGCTCGTCAATTCGAGCGGCGTGATCCCGCGCGTCAAGCCTCCGAGCGATGTCGCCAAATTTCGATCGTTGACGTCGCCGTCGAGCACAAACGACGTGATCCCCATCTCTTGAGCGTAATAAATCGGTTTATCCATCCCGAGCTTCTGCGCGATCTTGACTGTCGGCACGTTCATTGAAAATGTCGCCACCGTCCGAAGCGATACCGGTCCCGAGAATCGGCGGCTGTCATTTTGCGGCGACCAACCGTTGATCGTGACGGGGCTGTCGTCAATCGTCGTGTCGGGCGTAAATCCGTTTTCGAGCGCCGCCGCGAACACGAACGGCTTGAATGCCGACCCGGGCTGGCGTTCGGCGAGCGTCGCGCGATTGAATTGATCCGTCCCGCGCCCGCCGACCATCACTTTTATAAATCCGTTCGACGGATCGATCGCCACCAGCGACGCCTGCGGTTGCATCACGCCGTTGGCGTCCTCGCCGTACGTCGGCAGAGTTTCTGCCACGACCTGCTCCGCCATCTTCTGCAAGTCCATGTCGATCGTCGTGTAAATTTTGAGCCCTTCCTTATAGACGGCGTCGGCTCCGTATCGATCGATCAAAACCTGCGTGACGTAGTCGATGAAATACGCGCCCGGTTTGATCTCCTCGGGCGGCTCGAGCACCGCCAAATTGACTTCTTCCGTCTTCGCTGCCGCCGCTTCCGATCGACTGATGTAGCCGTATTTGACCATCTGATCGAGCACCACGCCGCGCCGTTCCTTCGACGCTTCCAAATTATTGAACGGCGAATAATAGTTCGGACTCTTGGGGATTCCCGCGAGCATCGCGCACTCCGCGAGATCGAGCTCGTTGACATCCTTGCCGAAATACGTCCGCGACGCCGCCTCCACCCCGTAGGCGCCCATCCCGAAATATATCTGATTGAGATACAGCTCGAGAATTTCCCGCTTGGTGTACTGCTTTTCGAGCTGCATTGCAAGGAACATCTCTTGGATTTTGCGCTGCATCGTCCGCTCCTGACTGAGGTAGGCATTTTTCGCCAGCTGTTGAGTGATCGTCGAGCCGCCCTCGGCAATCTCGTTGCTCCGAATGTTCGCCCACGCCGCTCTCAACAATCCGCGCGGATCGACGCCGTTGTGCTCGTAAAATCGATTGTCCTCGACGGCGATGAACGCATATTGCAACGGCAGAGGAATATCCTCGAGGTCGACCTTGAGCCGATTTTCGGTGGCGTGAATGGTGGCAATCTCGTTGCCTGCGGAGTCGTAAATCTGCGACGACTCGGGCGGGAGAATGTCGCCGGTGAGATCGGCCTTTGAATTGATGCGCGCGGTGATGTAGCCGATGCCGGTGCCGACGACCGTCATCAGAATAAGGATGATGGTGCCGATAACTATGTACTTCGTCTTTGGACGGGAGGATTTCGGGGCGGGCTGAGCCGTCGGTTCGGTCTCGGGGCTCTGATTGTCGCGATCCATGGGACGCCTCCTTCGATTAATTCTGCCCATTGTACCACAGTCTTTTGCGATTGCCAATAAAAAAAGCGGCATTTGCCGCAATAAAAGGAGGCGGGCGCTGTCGATGCGGGCGGGGTGTGTCAAAATTTTATGTGGGCGCCGCCTGCGCTCCCACCCGTCGAGCGCGGCGCCCAACAGAGGCTGAGGTACCCACCCCGCGCCGGCGGCGCCTCAACCGTCGCGATCGACATCGACAAAGGTGAGTGGCACTGCTGACACCGGTTGGTCGCTGCGCCGATGTGGATCGGGCACTGCCAATTCGGCGGTCGCTGCCGATGTTGGGCGGAGCGCGTCAAAATTTATTCAGGGCGCCGGCGGCGCCTCAACCGTCGCGATCGACATCGTCAAAGGCAAGTGGCACTGCCGACATTGGTTGGTTGTTGCGCCGATTTGGGCGGGCGCCGACAATGCGGGTGGGCATGCCGTCCTTATTTGGGCGCCGACATTGGTGGGCGGGAGCATTGGCGGCGCCCCTATTACATTATCGACCGGCGCTTAAAAATTGATCCGATCGCTCTGCTTCGACAGCGCCTCAAGCCAAATATTTTTGAGCGGGACATTGTTGAGCCGCGCCAACATTTTACAGTCTTCATACTCGGGCGTGATCGAAACGATTTTTCCGTCGAAGGCGCTCACTTTGCATGTCACTTCCCCGTAAGTCGTCTCGATCTTCGCCATGCGCCGCTCCGCCTCGATCCGATCGTCGAGCGCGATCACTCTCAGCCCGAGCGTCGTCGTCTCCTCGAAAATTATTTTCGTGCAATCCGATCGATGATCGTCGTCGACGAGCACCGTCAAAGTATGCGCCGGACGGTTTTTCTTCATATAGATCGGCGTCGTCCAAACGTCGAGCGCTCCCTCCTCCAACAATCGATCGTAAAGATGCCCGTAGATTTGCGGATTCATATCGTCGATATTGGTCTCGAGCTTGAAAAATTTTTGAGACTTGCGCCCGTCGGAGGTGCCGTAATAAATCCGCAGGACGTTGGGAATTTCGAGATCGTAAGTGCCGGCGCCGTAGCCGATCTTCTCGACGGAAAAATTATCGGGCAGATCGCTCGAGTACTCGGCAAGCGACGCAACGATCGCGGCGCCCGTCGGAGTGGTGAGCTCTTTTTCGACGGTCGAGCGATAAGTCGGGAAGCCGACGAGAAGTTCGGCGGTGGCGGGCGCGGGGACGGGCATCAGACCGTGGGCGCATTGTACGGTGCCGGAGCCGACGTTGATTTTCGAGACAAAGACGCGATCGACGTTGAGATAATCGATGCAGATAGCGGCGCCGACGATGTCAATGATGCTGTCGACGGCGCCGACCTCATGAAAATGAACTTCGTCGGCGGGGCGATTATGAACTTTACCTTCGGCGACGGCGAGCTTCTCGAAAATGAGCAGGGACAATTTTTTGATCTCGAGATCGAGAGTGGAGCGTTCGATGATCGATCGGATATCAGCCATCGACCGATGATGATGATGATGTTCGTGATCATGATCGTCGTGATGGTCGTGATGATGATCGTAGAGATGGTCGTGATGATGATCGTAGAGATCGACGTCGAGATGGACGGCGGCGATACCGTTCTTGGAAACGTCATCGACGACGATGTGATAATGATCGTCGAAAGGAAGTTTTTCGAGTTCGGCGATGAGGTGGGCGACGGGGACGCCGAGTTGGAGGCAGGCGCCGAGGAACATATTGCCGCTGATGCCGGCGAAGCAGTCAAGATAAATCGCATTCAAGTCAATCACTCCAATCGAAAATGATCTCAACAGATTATAACGGGCGACGGGCGGCGCGTCAAAAATTTTATGAGGGCGCCGACGGCACTCCCGCCCGTCAATGTCGGCGCCCAACGGAGGCTGCGATTCCCACCCGTGCCGTCGGCGCCCAACAATCGACATCGGCAACGGCAGAGGCGAGCGGGCGCGGTCGACACGGGCGGACGCTACCGACGAGA